>JBCCMW010000039.1:0-16708 GCA_039026175.1 Pseudomonadota bacterium | reverse complement strand
GCGCGCCCGTCGGCCACGCCGGGATGCAGCGCGCTGCGGCCCCGAACGGCCGCTGCGGGCCGCGGCGTCGCGCCACGACGTTGGGCCACGACGTTGGGCCGCAGCGTGGGGCCACGACGTCGGGCCGCGGCGTCGGGCCGCGAGGGCCAATGCGTGGCGGGCTCCCTCGGCGCGACTAGCTCCAACCTAGTCTTCAGCAGTCGATGAATGCCATGGGCCAGGGCGACGAGAACCGCGATACGCAGACAGGTGCTGCCGCTGCGCCGCGCGAGCCGCTGCCCCAGCGCTTTCGGGCCTGGTTCGCCGCGCGCGGCTGGCAGCCGCATCCGCACCAGCGCGCCATGCTGGCGGCCGCGGGGCGCGCGAGCCTGCTGATCGCGCCCACCGGCGCGGGCAAGACGCTGGCGGGCTTCCTGCCGAGCCTCGTGGCGCTGGAGCACGGCGCCGGGCGCGGGCTGCACACGCTCTATGTCTCGCCGCTCAAGGCCCTGGCCGCCGACATCAAGCGCAACCTGGCCACGCCGATCGAACAGATGGCGCTGCAGATCCGGGTCGAGGACCGCACCGGCGACACCAAATCCTCGGCGCGCCAGCGCCAGCGCCGCGACCCGCCCGACATCCTGCTGACCACGCCCGAAAGCCTGGCGCTGATGCTGTCGTGGGAGGATGCGCCGCGCCTGTTCGCGGGTCTGCAACGCGTGGTGGTGGACGAAGTGCACGCGCTGGCCGGCACCAAGCGGGGCGACCAGCTGGCCCTGGGCCTGGCCCGGCTGCGCACGCTGGCCGCGGACTGCCGGCTGGCCGCGCTCTCGGCCACGGTCGACGCGCCGGGCGAGATCGCCGACTGGCTGGCCCCGCCGGACGCGGACGGCGTGGTCGAGTGCGACACGATCTTCGCCGATCCGGGCCCGCCGGCCGACATCGCGGTGATGCGCGATGCGGGCGACCCGCCCTGGGCCGGCATGGGCGGGCGCTATGCCGCGCGCGCCATCGTCGACCAGATCGCAGCGCACCGCACGACCATCGTGTTCATCAACACCCGCGCCCAGGCCGAGCTGTTCTTCCAGGCGCTGTGGGCCGAGAACCACGACAACCTGCCCATCGCGCTGCACCACGGCAGCCTGGGGCTGGAGGCGCGCCACAAGGTCGAGGCGGCAATGGCCGCGGGCGAGCTGCGCGCCGTGGTCGCGACCTCGTCGCTGGGTCGGGGGGTCGGCTGGGGGGGCGTGGACCTGGTGTTCCAGGTGGGCGCGCCCAAACAGGTCAAAAAGCTGGTCCAGCGCATCGGCCGGGCCAACCACCGCTACGACGCGCCCTCCAAGGCCCTGATCGTGCCCGCCAACCGCATGGAGGTGATCGAGTGCCACGCCGCCCTCGACGCCATCGCCGACGGCTCGCTGGACGGCGACCGGCTGCCGGCCGGCGGGCTGGACGTGCTCTGCCAGCACCTCTGCCTGACGGCCTGCGCCGGCCCGTTCGACGCCGATGCGCTCTATGCCGAGGTGCGCCGCGCCGGTCCTTACGCGGATCTTGCGCGCGAAGATTTCGACCGGGTGCTCGATTTCTGTTCGACCGGGGGCTATGCGCTGCGCGCCTACGACCAGTGGAAGCGGCTGGTGCAGGGGGTCGACGGGCTCTGGCGCCTACGCGACCCGCGCACCGCCCAGCGCCTGCGCATGAACGTCGGCACCATCGTGGCGCCCGAGACGCTGGGCGTGCGCATCGGCCGGCGCGGCGGCGGCGCCAAGATCGGCGAGGTCGAGGAGATGTTCGCCGCCACCCTGACCCCCGGCGACAGCTTCCTGATCGGCGGGCGCGTGGTGCGCTACGAGGGCATGCACGAGATGACGGTCCAGGTGTCGAACCAGGCCGCGGGCGAGCCCAAGATCGCGGTGTTCTACGGCACCAAGCTCGCCACCTCGGTCCGGCTCAGCCACCGGGTGATGCAGCGCCTGTCGGATCCCCAGAGCTGGGCGGATCTGATCCCGCCGGTGCGGGCGTGGCTGCGCATGCAGGCCCGCGTCTCGCGCCTGCCCCAGCCCGAGCGTCTGCTGGTCGAGGTGTTCCCCCGCGGCGAGCGCTGGTTTCTGGTGGTCTATGCCTTCGCCGGACAGAACGCCGACCAGACGCTGGGCCTCTTGCTCTCGAAGCGGATGGAGGAGGCGGGGCTCGATCCCTTGGGCTTCGTCACGAACGACTACGCGGTGATGCTGTGGGGGCTGAAGCCGATCCCGGACCCCGCGGCGCTGCTGTCGGCCGAGGGGCTGCTGGCGGGCGCCGACGATTGGTTGGCCGGCAACACGGTGATGAAGCGCACGTTCCGCACCGTCGGCGTGGTCGCGGGGCTGATCGAGCGGACGACGCCCGGGCGGCGCAAGACCGGCAAGCAGGCGACGTTCTCGTCCGATATCCTGTACGACACGCTGCACCGCTACGACCCGGGCCACCTGATGCTGGACATCACGCGGCGCGAGGCGATGCGCGGGCTGGTCGATTTCGGCCGGATCGAGGAGCTGCTGGCCCGCGTCGACGGGCGCATCGACGTGGTGCGCGCGGCCCGCTGTACGCCGCTCGCCACCCCGCTGATGCTCGAGATGGGCCGCGTGCCCATTCGCGGCGGCTCGGCCGAAGAGACGCTGCTGGCCGAGGAAGCCGAGATGCTCGCCACCATCGACGCGGCGCGCTAGGGCCGATCGCCCGCGCCGGGCCGTCGACCGGGCGGTGCGTTCCACGCCGCTGGCGCGGCTGCCCGCGGAGGGCGCGCCGGCGCGCGTGTCCCGGCGGCGGGTTAAGGGTGCGTGCCACACATCGCCCGGTCCAGGTTTCACCGCCCCAGGCGGTCCATGAAATCGGCCAGGATCGCGTCGAACGTCTCGGCGCGTTCCCAGAACGGCAGATGACCGGCACCTGGGATGGTCTCGACCGCTGCGCCAAGCGCCTCGGCCGTCTCGGCGGCCTGCGGCGGAAAACACAGACGGTCGGCCGCGCCCTGTATCACCTGCGCGGGCACCCCGGCGGCGCGCGCCCGCTGGAACGCGGGGCGCCAGTCGGCGTCGCGGGTGCGGGCCGCGCGACGGAGCGCCGGCGGACACGGCACCATCTGGCCCACCAGCCACGCCAGATCGCGCTTGGACAAAGGCGCCGCCGTCATCGCCTTGGCGAACGCGATGGCCGCGTCCAATTGCACGGCGGGGTCGGCGTGGAACATCCCCTCGGCCCGCGCGTCGGTCTTGCGCTTGGCGACCAGCGCCGGGTCACCCGCCGCCCCGATGCGCGGCACGGTGCCGACGGTGACGATCCCGCCCAGCCCCGCAGGCCCGTGTGCGGCCAGGAAATCGCCGATCACCCAGCCGCCCATCGACCAGCCGACCAGCACCGGGTCGGGCCAATCCAGCCGCTGCAGGACGGCGAGCAAATCGTCCGCCCAGGCCGCCCCAGCGCCATAGGCCGACGGGTCGGCTGGCGCGGGGCTGGCGCCATGGCCGCGTAGGTCGACGGCCGCCAGCCGGAACCGCGCCGCCAGCGCCCCGGCGAGTTGCTTCTCGAACGCCAGCGAGGACTGCGACCAGCCGTGCAGCAGGACGATCCCGGGCGCGCCCTCGGGCCCCGCCAGCCGCACGGCCATGGGACCGGCCGGCGCGTCGATCCAGGTCGGGGCTGCGGCGGGCGCCATGCGCTCGGCGCTCAGCGGCTGGGGAGGACCCGCGCGCCCGGCCTCACTGCCGGGTCCAGAGCGTGCCGCCGCAGAACAGGCCGCCCGCGACGCAGCCCTTCACCTCGAGCCCCTTCTCGGTGAGCTGCAGGTACGAGCGATAGCGCGTGCCGCGGCCGGGGCGAATGATCTCGCCCCCGCCCCAGCGGCCCTCACCCTCGAACGCCATGTCGCGCAGGATCGGATCGCCCACGATGTCGGCCCGTGCGCCGTTGTGGGTGTCGATCACCGTGCCGCAGCGCTTGATCGGATCGTCGCTGCAGGGCGCGATGCGCACGGTGACGTACGAGCCGTTGTCGCGCGGCGACGTGATCCACACGCCGTCGATCGCGTGGATGTCGCCGACGGCGGCGCCGGCCTGGCCGGTCCAGATGACGGCCGCGAGGGCCAGGAGGCTGAGCAGAGCCTTAGCGGAGCGTGCGTGCATACGACATAACATCGGCGTGGTGGGGGTTGAGGCGGCGTCGGTTTTCGCGGTTCAGTTAGCGCTGTACGGGCCCGGTGCCGAGCCTGTTTGTCACGTGTCACACAAGAGTGACTCTTGGGACACATCGCCCCCACAGCCTAGCGGGTTTCAAACCGTCGCTGTTGATCTCCGGCAATTGTGACAATCGTCACATCGGAGCATTAGCGCTCTGGTAACGCTCTTTATAATTGCTTATCGAACGCGGAGGCGCGCCATGGCGTGGCGCTATCAGACTTGGGTAGCCTGGGTGCCCGATCCGGACAGCGCGCTGGGCCGGTTTATGAACGTCTGGAACGGGCGCGATCCGGACATGCTGGACGACGGGTCGCTCGACGGATGGCCGGGCGTTTGGTCCGGCGATGGGCAACGGCGGAAAGCGCCGACCAGCGCTGGCGTTAGGGCCGAGGACGAAGGCGGCGGTGTAGCCGCCGGCGGTGCGGCGCTGCTGTCCGCCCCGATCCCGCTTTTCACCGAACCCGGGAGCGACGCGCTGGGCCCCGGGATGCCGGACCACGGGGCGCACGGCAGCCTCGGCATCCTGAACCGGCTGGCCGGCGGGCTGCCGGCGACGACCCTGCCGCGGCTCGCCTGCCACTGCCGCAACGACAGGGTTGTGCTCGCCCCGACAAAGCCCGTGCCGGGGGTGCTGCGCATGATCGAGCGCATTGCCAAACGACTGGGACACCAGCAGCCGATCTGTGACACGAACGGCACAGTCATGCCCCTGGCCCGCCCCGTATCGGCCGTGCCGCGGCGCTTCGAGCTGCCGCTGACCCGCGTGCTGCCGGAGGGCGCACTCGAGCAGTGGTACGAGCGGCTGAGAACGCGGCTGGAGGATATCCTGGCCGAGCCGCCGCGGCTGCACACCCTGTCGCTGGTGGTCGACCCCAGCAGGGCCCACCAGCACGTGCCCTACATCGCGCGGCGCATCGACCACATGCCCCTGCCCGACCGCGGCGACCGCGGTCTGCCCGAAAGCCTGCAGCTGCTGGGTCCCGACCGGTTGATGGACTTCCGCCACATCGGTCGCTGAGCGCACACGTCCCCAAGCCCCGGCGCCAGTGGCAGCGCCTGGCCACCAGCCCGGGGCACAAACCCTGGACGCAGACCCGGGGCGCATCCCCTGGGGCGCATCACCCGGGCGCATCCTCTGGACGCATCCTCTGGGCGCATCCTCTGGGCGCATCCCCGGAGCGCATCCTCTGGGCGCAAAGCCGGGATCATAACCTGGGGCAGAGGGCGCGACCGCGGCGCCCGCGCGCAGGCGGACCCTCGACGATCCGCAAGGCCGCCATAGCCTCTGTCGCTGTCTCTGTCGCGGGCATGGGGTGCGGCGGGGGTATCGGGACCGGGGTGGAGGGGCAGCGATGGCCGAGACGACGCCGCGCAAGGGCGCCGGGGACGACGCCGAGCCGACCATCGACGCCCACGCCGACCTGCCGCCGTGGCGGGCCTGGGCCGCCCGGCTGTGCGACGATCCAAGGGTCAGCAATGGCATCATCGCCGTCATTCTGATCAACGCCGTCACGCTGGGGCTGGAGACCTCGCCGACGGTGCTGGGCCATGTCGGCGCGCTGCTGTTGGTGATCGACAAGGCGTGCCTGGCGATTTTCGTCGTCGAACTGGCGCTGAAGCTGATCGCCCAGGGCCCGCGCTTTTTTCGCCATGGCTGGAACCTGTTCGACTTTGTCATCGTCGTCGTGTCGCTGTTGCCGGCCGGCCAGGGCGCCTCGGTGCTGCGTGCCTTGCGGGTGCTGCGGGTGCTCCGGCTGATCACCGCCGCGCCGCGGCTGCGCCGGACGATCGAGGGCTTCGTCAGCGCGCTGCCGGGCATGGGCTCGGTGTTTCTGCTGATGGCGATCATCTTCTACGTGGCCGCGGTGATGGCGACCAAGCTGTTCGGCGCGGGCTTTCCAGAATGGTTCGGGACGATCGGGCTGTCGGCCTACACGCTGTTCCAGATCATGACGCTGGAGAGCTGGTCGATGGGCATCGTCCGCCCGATCATGGATGCCTACCCCTTGGCCTGGGCGTTCTTCGTGCCGTTCATCGCGCTCACGACGTTCACGGTGGTCAACTTGCTGGTCGGCTTGATCGTGAACTCGATGCAAGACGCCCATGCCGAAGAGTCCAACGCCGCGACAGATGCCTATCGCGACCGGGTGCTCTCGACCCTTGCGTCAATCGAGGCGCGGCTCGACCGGCTGGAGCGCGAGGGCAAGGACGGCTGAGCCGGCGCGCCGCCTCCGATGACGGACGACACCCCGGGGGCGGCTGGCGAAAGTCATGGGGCGGGGGCGGCCACGCTCGGCTAGGTTTCGGGCCATGGCCTCTCCCGCATCCGCTGCCGCCCCGCCGCACGACCGTCCTGCCGCCGATGCCCTGCGCACCGCTGCGATCGGCTTTGTGGCGCTGGTGGCGGCGATGGGCATCGGGCGCTTCGCCTTCACCCCGCTGCTGCCGCTGATGCGCGGCGAGGGTGCGCTGGACGTGGCCGAGGGCGGATGGCTGGCAGCGGTGCATTTCCTGGGCTACGCGATGGGCGCCTGGGGTGCGCGGTATCTGACGGGATGGCCGCGCCCGCTGCTGGCGGCGGGACTGGCGAGCGTTGCGCTCGCCTCGGTCGCGATGGCGCTGCCGCTGGGTTGGGGCGCGTGGCTCGCGGCGCGCTGGGTCGCCGGGGTGGCGAGCGCGGTGGTTCTGGTGCTGGTGGGCGACGTCGTGGTCAGCCGCCTGGCGCGAAGCGGCGACATGGGGCTCCAGGGCGCGGTGTTCGCCGGTGTCGGCGCGGGGATCGCGCTGGTGGGCCTTGGCACCTTGGCACTGATGGTCGCGGGTCTGGGCAGCCCCGCCGGATGGCTGGCTTGCGCGCTGCTCGCCGCGGCGGCGACGGCAGCGGTGGCCCTGGCAGGGCTCGACCGGCCCCCGCCTGCGCCCGCCACGGCGCCCGCCAACGATCCCGCCAACGCGCCCACCCGTGCGCCTGCCCATACGCCTACCCCGGCGCCTACCCCGGCGCCTACCCCGGCGCCTACCCGGGCGCCTGCCCGTCCGCCGGTCCGCGCGCCCGCCACCGCGCCCGCCAGCGCGCCAGTCCATGCGCCAGTCCATGCGCCAGTCCATGCGCCAGTCCATGCGCCTGACCCTGCGCCAGTCCCTGCGCCGGTCCGTGCGCCCGCCACCGCGCTCGCCGAGGGACCGTCGAGCGAGCACCGGGGGACGGGGGCTGCGCCCTCGGTCGCCTGGCAGCTGATCCTGCCCTATGGCGCCATGGGGTTCGGCTATGTCATCCCCGCCACCTATCTGCCGATCATGGCCCAGTCGGCGGTGCCCGATCCGCTGGTGTTCGGCTGGGGCTGGCCCGTCTTCGGCGCGGCGGCAGCGCTGTCGACCGTCGTCGCGGCGCGGCTGGGCCGGCGGCTGCCCGACCGCGCCCTGTGGCGCGCCTGTCAAGTGGTGATGGCCGCGGGGCTGCTGCTGCCCGCGGCCTGGCCCACGCTAGCGGGCGTGATCGTGGGCGGCATCGCGGTGGGCGGCACCTTCATGGTGATCACCATGGCCGGCATCCGCGAGGCGCACCGCCACGCCGGCGGCAGCCCGGGCGGCGCCGGCAGGCAGATTGCCGCCATGACCACGGCGTTTGCGCTGGGCCAGATGGCGGGACCCGCGGCGGCGGCCTGGCTGTTTACGCTGACCGACAGCTTTGCCGCACCGCTCACCGCGGCTGCCGCGGGCCTGCTGGCGACCGCGCTGCTGCTGCGCACACCCCGCGGAGCGGCCGTTCGATAGCCGCGCCGGACCACCCCAGCGGCAACCGATGCGCGCTCCGCCCTAGCCCTCGGCGCCGGCAGGGCCCACTTACAGCGCGACCGGCGGTGCGGTGCCAGGGCCGTCTGACGGCCCCCCGCCCCGCCGGCCCGCGTGCCCGAGGAGATACCGATGACCGACACCGCCGCCCGCCTGACCGTCTATCTCTCGGGCGAGATCCACACCGATTGGCGCGAGCGCATCGTGGCGGGCGCCGCGGCGGCCGGCCTGCCCGTCGCCTTTTGTGCGCCCGTCACCGACCACGCGGCGTCGGACGACTGCGGCGTCGCGATCCTGGGCGCCGAGCCGCGCAAATTCTGGCACGACCGCAAGGGCGCGGGCGTCAACGCCATCCGCACGCGCACCCTGATCAAGTCCGCCGACGTCGTGGTCGTCCGCTTCGGCGATATGTACCGCCAGTGGAACGCCGCCTTCGATGCGGGCTATGCCGCAGCCCTCGGCAAGTCGCTGGTCGTCCTGCACGGACCCGACCATGCCCACGCGCTGAAGGAAGTCGATGCCGCGGCCGACGCGGTGGCCGAGACGCCCGAACAGGTGGTCGCTATCCTGGACTACGTGCTGAACGGGCGCCTGCCGGCCGCGGCACCGGCCACGCTCTCGGCCTGATCCGTCGGGCACGGCCGGGCGGCGCGCGAGCAACGGCCCGGCCCGGCCCAGACTACCGAGCCCACCGAGCCCAACCGAGACCGCAGGGCGCGCATGGAGAGACGGCGATGGACGGTGCCGGCGACCGCGACACGGACGGCAAGGACGCAGCCGCCAAGGGCACGCCTGCGGCGGGGTCGCTGGCCGGCGCGCTCGGCCTCGGGCGCAGCGGGACCGCCGCGCGCCTGCCCTCCTTCACCACCGCCGCCATCGGCATCGCAGCGGCAGTCTGGGTGGTCACCGAGCTGCGCTCGATCCTGCAGCCGCTGGTCCTGTCGGTGCTGATCTGGTTCCTGCTCTCGGCCGTCGCACGGCTGGTCGCCCGGCTGACGCGCGGCCCCGAAGCGCAGCCCGGCGCGGTTGCCCTTGCCGCCAGCGGCGCGCTGTTTGCGACCACGATGGCGCTGCTGACCATGCTGCTGACCGACAGCATTGCGGCTTTCCGCCAGAACCTGCCGAACTACCGCGAGAACCTGACCGGCATGCTGACCGGCGCGGCCGAGATGCTGGGCGTGCAGCGTCTACCCTCGGCCAGCGATCTGATGGACGGTCTGGCGCTCAACGACATGGCGATCGGTGCGCTGGGCGCCCTGGCAGGCTCTCTCGGCCAGGTGATCATCATCGCCTGTATCGTGTTCTTCATCTTTGCCGAGGCGAAGCGCTTTCCCAGCAAGCTGGCGCTGCTGATCCAAGGGGACGACCAGCGCCACCGCGTGCTGGCGGTGCTGGCCGAAATGTCGGCCAAGATCGAGCGCTACCTCGGCCTCAAGTGCCTGATCGGGATCATCCAGGCGGTGCCGACCTGGATCATCCTGTCCGCGGTGGGGGTGGACAGCCCGCTGGTGTGGTCGGTGTTTATCTTCTTTCTCAGCTTCATCCCGACCATCGGATCGCTGGTGGGCATCGCGCTGCCCTCGCTGCTGGCGCTGGTGCAGTTCCAGGGACCCACACCGTTTATCATCACGCTGGCGCTGCTGACGCCGGTGCAGGTGCTGGCCTCGAACTACCTGGAGCCGCGGCTGATGGGCGACAGCCTGAACCTCAGTCCCCTGGCGATCTTCATGGCGATCTTCGGGGGCGGCATGCTGTGGGGCATCATCGGGGCGCTGATCTCGGTGCCGGCGCTCACCGTGATCGCCATCGCGCTGGCACAGGGGCACAGGACCCGGCAATACGCGATCCTGCTGTCGCGCAACGGCGAGCTGCTGCGCTGACCCGGCCTGCCATGTCCTCCCATGGCCCGCCGACGTGCCCCGCCTCAGTGCCCCGCCACTATGTCCCACCGATATGGCCCACTTGATGCCGGCCCCTGCGCGCCCCGCTGCCATGCCCCGCCGCCATGCCCCGCCGCCATGCCCCACCGCCATGCCCCGCAACCGCCGACGGAGAGACCGATGCACCGTGCCCCTGCCGCCCTGATCGCGCTCCTCTGGCTCAGCGCGCCGCTCGCCGCCGCGGCACAGCAGGATACCGCGCCACCGCGCACGGTCACCGTCACCGGCACGGGCCAGGCGACCGCAGCGCCCGACATCGCGCGCGTCACCGTGGGCGCCACGGCCGAGGCCGAGACGGCGGCCGGCGCCCTGGACGCCGCCTCGAGCATCGCGGCCACCGTGCTGGCGACGCTGGACCAGGCGGGCGTGGCCAAGGGCGACCGGCGCACCGTGGGCCTGACCCTCTCGCCTGTCTACGACCGCCGCGGCCCGGGCGAGGCGCCGCGCATCGCAGGCTACGCCGCTGCCAACCGGTTGCAGGTGACGGTGCGCGACATCGCGCGGCTGGGTGATCTGCTGGACCGGCTGGCCGAGGCCGGCGCGACCGACATCGGCGGCATCGCCTTCGGTATCGACGACGACGCCGCCCTGGCGGACGCCGCGCGCCGCGCCGCCGTGGCCGACGCGCGGGCGCGCGCGACGCTCTATGCCGAGGCGGCGGGCGCGGCACTGGGTGCCGTGCTTGCGATCGTCGAGGGCGGCGCGTCGGCGCCGCATCGGGCCGAGATCGCCCTGGCCACCGCGGCCGAGCGCAGCGTGCCCATAGCCCCGGGCGAGCGCGCAGTGTCGGCCAGCGTGCAGGTGACCTTCGCGCTGGAGTGAGCGTCGCTCCAGCCGCGTCCGACGGCAGCGCCGCGGGCGGCGCGGGCCTTCCCCAGCCCCGACGGTCGCGCTAGGGCGGGGGCCGAGCCGACAGCAGGAACCGCCCATGCCCGCGCCCGTCCTCCCCATCGCGCTGTTCGCGATCGTCAACCTGGTCGCTGCGCCGATAGCGGGGCGGCTCGGCTGGAGCGCGATGCAGGCGCTCGAGGCCTCGGGCGCGCGCTTTGGCGCGGTGCTGCTGAGCGTGGTGCTGGCCGCCGCGATCCTGGGCGTCAACGTGCTGTTCGTCCGGGGGGCCGAGCGCGCGGGCCTCGGCCGCTATGGCGTGATGACGCTGGCGCTGATCGCGGGTGCCCAATTCGCCGCGACCATCGGCACGGGGACGTTCAGCCTGGTCAACCTGGCCCTCGGCCGGGTCGGCTGACGCGCCGCTGCCGGCGACGACAGTGAAGCCGGTGGGGGCGCCCGATCACGCCTCGATCTGGTTGGCGATCTCGACCAGATTGGCGTCGGGGTCGCGCACATAGATCGAGGACAGCGGCCCCTGCGCCCCGCTGCGCGCCACCGGACCGTCCTCGACCGTCACGCCGCCGGCGGCCAACCGCGCCGCCAGCGCCGCCACAGGCTCGTCGGTCAACAGGCAGAAGTCGCCCGCGCCGCGGGTCGGATGGGCCGCATGGGGGCGGAACTCGGCCCCCGCGGCGTGAAGGTTGATCTTCTGCGCGCCGCAGACCAACGCCACCCGCACCGCGCCGCCGCCGGCCGGGACGAAACGCTGGACGCCGAGGCCCAGATGGCGGGTATAGAACTCGACCGTAGCCTCGATGTCGGTCACGGTCAGCACGAAGTGATCGATCGCCCGGATTGCCATGGTGCACAGCCTAGGACCCGCAGGCCGGCCAGGGCAAACCGCACCGCCAGCACGAGGCCAGGCATGAGCGACCAAGCCGCCCCAGGCGCCGCCCCCGATGCGTCCCGACCCGCGTCGGCCGCGCGCGGCCCCGCGGTGCCGGAACCCGCCGAGGCCGAGACACGGACCTATCCCGGCCCCGAGCGGGTCACCGAGGACGCGATGGCGCCCTTTCCGGCCGCCGCGCTGGCCGCCGCGCTGGGCGAGGCCGCGCCCTGGCCCGCCGCGGGCCGCGCGTTGCCTGCGTTCTGGCACTGGTTGCACTTTCACGAGCCCGCCGCGGCCGAGACCATCGGGCGCGACGGTCACCTGGCGACCGGCGGCTTTATCCCGGCGCCGGGGTTGCCGCGGCGGATGTGGGCCGGCAGCGACGTCGACTTCGTCGCCCCCCTCACCCTGGGCCGCCCGGCGCGGCGCCGCTCGCGCGTGCTGTCGCTGGTGCACAAGAAGGGGCGCAGCGGCCCCATGGCCTTGATCACCGTCGAGCACCGAATCGAAGGGGCCGCGAGCGACGGCTGGCGCCACGCGCTGACCGAGCGGCAGAACCTGGTCTTCCTGGAGGACCGCGTCCCCGGCGCACCCGGCCGCCCGCCCGCGGCCGCACCCGCCGACGAGACGCGCGCGCGGCGCTGGTGCATGGATCCGCCGCTGCTGTTTCGCTACTCGGCGCTCACCTGGAACGGCCACCGCATCCATTACGACGCCGACTATTGCCGAGAGATCGAGGGCTATCCGGGCCTGGTGGTGCACGGGCCGCTGCTGGCCACGCTGCTGCTGCACCTGGCGGCCGAGCACCGGCCCGACCGCCACCGCGACGGGTTCGTGGGCGCGTTTAGCTTCCGCGCAGAGGCCCCCGTCTTTGCGGGCGAGCGCTTCGAGACCTGCCTGCGCGAGCAGGACGATGGCCTGATGTTATGGGTGCGCGGCAGCGACGGCCGCCTGGCCATGCGCGCAACTCTGATCTGAACGCCAGCCCTCAGACCGCTGACATCACGACCGATTTTCGGCTCACGGTGCCTCGGCCGCGCGGCCCGAGGCGGTGGTGGTGCTGGCCAGAGCCCGACGCGCCCCGTGCGGCACGGCCGCCTTCAGCGCCCGCAGCGTGCGCCGCTTTAGCTCGTAGGCCGCACGACCGTCGCGCTGCCACATGAACTGCACCAACAGGCGGCCCACACGCTCGCCCCCGGCGAACAGGTCCACGACGCCGCGCATCGGCGCGTTGCCCGAAGCATCGACGATCATCTCGGAAGCGCCGAGCCGCAGCACGCTATAGCGCGCCCCGCCCGACACCGCGGTGAGACCCAACTTGGGGTCGAACGGCGCCGACGCTTCGGCCCGCGCGGACGGCCGGTCCTGCGCGGCCGCACGCTCGGTCGGCATGCCGGCGGGGTACACAACATCCATGGACCGCTTCCTCCTCAACACACTTTGGCCACGAACTTTGGCGGGCGCCAGACGATTCCCGCTACGACACATCCCTTGGGTAAACGAACCGACACCGCCCTGTGGAAAGCGCCTGTCGCAGCCGCCCCTCGGCTGTGCTAGGCGCGCCTGCCGGGTCCCGACTGCCGGCGCCCGACCAGCCCCCGAGCCTGTCCGCCGCGGCCGCCGCCGCGCCGGCGGACGGGTGCCCGAGACCCGAGGAACCGGCCCATGCCCGACACCAGCCTGCCGCCCCGCCCCGATACGGTGGCCATCGTCAATGGCGCCCCGGCCACGCTGCCGTTTGCGCCCGAGGAGTATGCCCGGCGGCTGGAGGGGCTGCGCGGCATCATGGCCAGTGCCGGCACCGACGCGGTCGTGCTGACCTCGATGCACAACATCGCCTACTACTCGGGCTTTCTGTACTGCGCGTTCGGCCGGCCGTATGCGATGGTCGTCACGTCAACCGCGGCGACGGTGGTCGCGGCGCTGATCGACCACGGCCAGCCCGGGCGGCGGTCGGCCTGTGCAACGCTGACCTACACCGACTGGCGACGCGACAACTTCTGGCGTGCCGTCGCCCAGGCCGCGGCACCCAACGGCGCCCGCCCCCGCCGCGTGGGGGTCGAGGGCGATCATCTGTCGCTCGCCCAGGCCGAGAAGCTGGCCGAGTTCCTGGGCGCGCCCGAGGCCGCGGACATCGCCCCGGCCACCATGTCCCAGCGGATGCTGAAATCCCCCGCCGAGATCGCGCTGATCCGCGAAGGCGCGCGCATCGCGGATCTCGGCGGCTGGGCCATCCGCGCCGCCATCGCCGAGGGCGCGCGCGAGATCGACATCGCCCAGGCCGGGCGCGACAAGATGGAAAGCGCGATCGCCGATGCCTTCCCCGAGGCCGAGTACCGCGACACCTGGGTGTGGTTCCAATCGGGGCTGAACACCGACGGCGCGCACAACCCGCTGACCGCTCGGCGCCTGCAGCAGGGCGACGTCTTGTCGATGAACTGCTTCCCGATGATCTCGGGCTACTACACGGCGCTGGAGCGCACGCTGTTTCTGGGCGAGCCCAAGGCCGCCTCGCGCCGGGTGTGGGACGCGAACGTGGCCGCGCACGAGCTGGGCCTGTCGTTGATCCGCCCGGGCGTGCGCTGCTCGGACATCTGCGCGGGCGTCAACGCGTTCCTGGCCGACGAAGGCCTGCTCGAGTACCGCACCTTCGGCTACGGCCACTCGTTCGGCCTGCTCAGCCACTACTACGGGCGCGAGGGTGGGTTGGAGCTGCGCGAGGACGTCGACACCGTCCTGCAGCCCGGCCATGTCGTGTCGATGGAGCCGATGCTGACGATCCCCGACGGCCAGCCCGGCGCCGGCGGCTATCGCGAGCACGACATCCTGGTGGTGGGCGAGGACGGGGCCGAGAACATCACCGGCTACCCCTACGGCCCCGCCCACAACATCGTCGGGACCTGACGCGCGGCTCGCGGGGTCAGAGCGCGGCAGCTATGAGCGGCTGTGACGGCGCCGTAACGACGTCTCGGTGCGTGACGCAGGGCCCGCGGGGCCAGGACGCGCGGTCAGTACGTGGGGTCAGAGCGCGGCCATGGCCGCGTACTTCAGTTCGCCGTAGCTGGGCCCGAAGATGCCGCAGCACCAGCCGGGCCGTTCCTCGCGCCCAAAGGTGAAGTCGGCCGGCGTCGATAACGGCGGGGACAGGATCTGGTGGCCCTTTGGCGTGGTGGGCAGGCCGTTCGCCAGGGTCCCGATGCCATAGTATCGGTCGGTCGGGACCACCTTCCAGCCGACCAGCACGTCCTGGCGCACCAGGCGTGGCTTCATCTCGGCCGGTACCGCCGGCACCTCGCGCGCCAGCGCGACCGGCAGCGCACCGCCGGTATAGCCGCCCGCAAACGCGCGGAAATGCAGCGCGCGCTTGGTAAAGCGGCGGTACCAGTTGCCGGCCGGCCCGTCCGGCAGACGGCCCCGCCGGGTGGGGATAAAGTAGACGTCCGCCCGCACCGCCGCGCGGCACAGCAACGAGCCGACCGACCCGTCGACCGCGGACGTGACCGACAGTCGGAAGGTGTCGTTGCGATCGTTCTCGGTCGTGCCCCTTTTGGCCAGGATCGTCTCGTCGTAGCGGCGCTCCGGCTGGGGCAGTTTCTTGGTGACCTTGCGCCCATCGGCGACGGGGCCGCGCGGATAGGCGACGCCGTCGATCATCTTCCACGCCTCGAAGTAGACCAGCGGCTTCGTGTGCCGCCATGCGTGCCAGCCGAAGTTCCTGCCGGTCCGCCTGCCGGTGCGCGAGGCCCAGTGGCGCTGGACCCGCTGGACGACGTAACCGGTCAACGAGCCTGACCACTCGATACTGTGGCTCAGGTTGCCGTTCCGGAAGTCGAAATCCTTGGTTCGGTAGTTGAAGTATGCATCGCCGCCCTTCTCCAGCCCGCGTTTCGGCATGGCATCCTCCTGTGGGTCCTGCCGGCCCTCTGCCGACTGTCCCTTGGTTCGCGCCGGCGCGCCGTTTCGGGCTTCACGGCGGGTCAACGTGTGCGTGAGCATGCGCGTGATCGCACCCGCGGCGGCTGTGGCAGCGATCCCGGGTGCCGGCTCTCTTGTCTGCCCCCGGGGCGGCGGCTAAGGCGGGCCGGCGCGCGACGGCCAGGCCGAGACCGCCGCGCCCACGCCCTCGATCAGGCCCTGGGGAGCCCCATGCCGAAGCGTACCGACATCCAGTCGATCCTGATCATCGGGGCCGGGCCCATCGTCATCGGGCAGGCCTGCGAGTTCGACTATTCGGGCGCCCAGGCCTGCAAGGCACTGCGCGAGGAGGGCTACCGCGTCATCCTCGTCAATTCGAACCCCGCCACCATCATGACGGACCCGCAGATGGCCGACGCCACCTACGTCGAGCCGATCACGCCCGAGGTCGTGGCCCGCATCATCGAGGTCGAGAAACCCTGCGCGCTGCTGCCCACCATGGGCGGGCAGACGGCGCTGAACACTGCCATCGCGCTGGACGATATGGGCGTGCTGGCCAAGCACGGCGTCGAGCTGATCGGCGCCAACCGCGAGGCCATCGAGAAGGCCGAGGACCGCGAGAAGTTCCGCCAGGCGATGGATCGCATCGGGCTGGAGAACCCCCGCGCCACCATCGCCACGGCGCCCAAGCGCTATGACGGCGGCCGCGACATCGACGCCGGCCTGGCCGAGGCGCGCCGCGCCCTGGACGTGACCGGCCTGCCCGCGATCATCCGCCCGGCCTATACCCTGGGCGGCACCGGCGGGGGCGTGGCCTACAACCGCGAGGATTACGAGCGGATCTGCCGCGCGGGGCTGGAAGCCTCGCCCGCCGGTCAGATCCTGATCGACGAGAGCCTGCTCGGCTGGAAGGAGTTCGAGATGGAGGTGGTCCGCGACCGCGCGGACAACGCCATCATCGTCTGCTCGATCGAAAACGTCGATCCCATGGGCGTGCACACCGGCGACAGCATCACCGTGGCCCCCGCGCTGACGCTGACGGACCGCGAGTACCAGCGCATGCGCTCGGCCTCGATCGCGGTGCTGCGCGAGGTGGGGGTCGAGACCGGCGGCTCGAACGTGCAGTGGGCCGTCGATCCCGAGACCGG
>JBCCMW010000038.1:0-16732 GCA_039026175.1 Pseudomonadota bacterium | reverse complement strand
CCCGCCCGCAGGTCGAAAAGGTGGCCGTGACGCCTGCCCGCTCCAGCGCGCGGACGATGCGGCGATAGCCGGCGCGGGGGCCATAGGCGAAGTGGCTCTCCATACAGGGGTCGGGGTAGCCGACGACCTCGTGCGCCGCCTCGTAGACGCCCTCGTTACGGTCGTCGCCGTCGGCGATCGAGAGCTCGGCCCCCTCCTCGACGTTGACGACGACCGACACCGCCAGACGCGCGGCGTTTGGCCATGGCGGCGGCGGCGCCCCGTCCCAATAGCCCCGCAGATCACGCCGGTCGCTGTCCATCGGTGGGCAGTCCCGTCACCGTCAACGCATTGCCCGGGATTTAAACACCCACGCTGGCTATTTGTTCAACAGCTCTTGTGCGATGCGTATCATTTCATCCAGCTCCGGTGATTGTTGAGCAATCATCGGGCAAAAAACACTGGACTCGCGCTTAACGGTACCGCCACCCTGCCGACACGCGCGCCGATGGTGCGCCGTGCGCTGGCCGTGGGTTCCGGCGTGGCGTGCCGAGGGAAGGAGAAAGACATGACGACCAGTTGGATCACACGCATGCTCGGCTCGATGGCCGCGCTCGTCGTCGGGGCGGGTGTCGCCTCGGCCCAGACGTGGATCATGGCGTCCGGCTATCCGGACGACAATTTCCACACCCAGAACATCCGCATGTTTATCGAGGACGTGGCCGAAAACTCGGATCTTTCGATCGAGCTGCAGTCCAACGACACGCTGATCAAGCTGGACGCGATCAAGACCGCCGTGCAGCGCGGCCAGGTGCCGATCGGCGAGATCCGCCTCGGCGTCTATGGCAACGAAGACCCGATGTACATTTTGGCGGGCCTGCCGTTCATCGCTTCGACCTACTCGGAGGCGTGGCTGCTGAAGGACCTGCAGAGCGCGTACTTCGACGACAAGTTCGCCGAGGTCGGCATCCGCGTGCTGTACTATTCGCCGTGGCCGGGCCAGGGCTTCTACACCCAGGTGCCGGTGACCGGGTTGGCCGATTTCGACGGCAAGAAGCTGCGCATCTACTCGACTGCGACGCAGAAGATGGGCGAGCTGTTGGGCTTCCAGGCCACGATCCTACCGTTCGCCGAGATCCCGCAGGCGTTCTCGACCGGCCTGATCGAGGCGCTGTTTACCAGCCCGCAGACCGGCATCGACGTGCAGGCCTGGGACAACACCTCGCACTTCACCTATGCCGGCGCGATCTTTTCGAAGAACGCCGTCATCGTGTCCGAGGCGATGTTCCAGTCGCTGAGCCCCGAGACGCAGGCCGCCGTGCTGGCCGCGGCCGAGCGGGCGGAGCTGCGGGCCTGGGAGATGAGCGCCGCCACCACCGAGGCGCAGATGGGCGTGTTGGCCGAGAACGGGATGACCACCGCCGACGCTCCGGCCGAAGTGATCGCCAAGATGGTCGAGATCGGCGGTGTGATGATGGAGGGCTGGCGCGCCGAGGCGAGCCCCGAGGCCGTCGCCGTGCTGGACCGCTACCTGGCCCTGCGCTGACACCCGATGCGCCGTGCGCTGGATACGCTGTACGTAGGGGCCGGGGTTCTCTCCGGCCTCTTTCTCGTCGGCATCGCCGTGACGATCATCGCCCAGGTCGTGGGCCGGATGGCAGGTTTCACGATCGACTCGACCGAAACCGCCGGGTTCTGCCTGGCCGCGTCGACGTTTCTCGGTCTGGCCTACACGCTGCGCCGCGGCGGGCACATCCGGGTGACGCTGGCGATCCGCCACGCGGGGCCGACGGTGCGCAAGGTGATCGAAGGCTGGTGCCTGCTGGTGGCCGCCGGCGGCATGGCGTACTTCCTGTATTGGTCGGTCGATCTGGTTTGGTTCTCGTGGCGGTTCGACGAAGTCAGCCCGGGGCTGATGGCGATCCCGTTCTGGATCCCGCGGCTGGCGATGGCCGTGGGCGCGCTGATCCTGCTGATCGCGCTGCTCGACGATTTCGTCGGTCTCTGGCTCCAGGACGAGCCGAGCTATGAGGCCAATGCCGAGCGCATCCTCCCCACCGAGGACGAGGTCGGGCCCAGTCCCGTGACGCTTGCCAAGGACGCCGAGGCCGGCGCCCGATGACCGATCCGGGGACCGTCGCCGTCATCCTGTTCCTGGTGATGACGCTGCTGCTGGCCAGCGGCATCTGGGTTGCCGTCAGCCTGCTGAGCGTGGGCTTTGTCGCGCTGTTTTTCTTCTCGCCCGCGCCGGCGGGATCGCTTTTGGCCAGCACCGTGTGGGACGCGAGCTGGAATTGGGCGCTGACGGCGCTGCCGCTGTTCATCTGGATGGGCGAGATCCTGTTCCGCACGCGGCTGTCCGAGAACATGTTCCGCGGGCTCAGCCCCGTGGTGGGGCGCCTGCCGGGCGGGCTGCTCCACGTCAACATCCTGGGCTGCGGCGTGATGGCCGCGGTCGCCGGCTCCTCGGCCGTCACCTGCGCCACCGTCGGTCGGATGAGCGTGCCCGAGCTCAAGCGCCGCGGCTATGACGAACGGCTGACCATCGGCACTCTGGCAGGATCCGGCACGCTCGGCCTGCTGATCCCGCCGTCGATCATGCTGATCGTCTATGGCGTGATCGCCCAGGTGTCGATCAGCCGGCTGTTTATTGCGGGCGTGCTGCCCGGGATCATGCTGATCCTGCTGTTCATGGCCTATGTCGCCGTCCGTGCCTGGATGGACCCAAAGGTGGCGCCGCCCTTCACCGAACGGCTGGACCTGCGCGAGAAGATCCTGCGCGCGCTCAACCTGATCCCCGTGCTGCTGCTCATCGCGCTGGTGATCGGCTTTATCTACGGCGGGCTCGCGACGCCGACCGAGGCGGCGACGATGGGCGTGGTCGGTGCGCTTATCCTGGCCGCCTCGTCGGGCAGCCTCACCTGGGCGTCGTTCACCGACGCGCTGATGGGGGCGGTGCGGACCTCGACGATGATCGCCTTTATCCTGGCGGGTGCGGCGTTCCTGTCCATCGCGATGGGCTTCACCGGGGTGCCGCGGGTGATCGCAGCGGAAGTCGACAGCTGGAGCCTCTCGCCCTACCAGTTGCTGGTGGTGCTGACGCTGCTCTACATCCTGCTGGGCTGCTTCCTGGACGGCGTGTCGATGATGGTGCTTACGGCCTCGGTGGTGCTGCCGATGGTCGATGCTGCGGGGATCGACCTGCTGTGGTTCGGCATCTACACCGTGATCGTGGTCGAGATGGCGCAGATCACCCCCCCGGTGGGCTTCAACCTCTTCGTCCTGCAATCGCTGACGGGACGAGACATTCTGCGTATCACCGCCGCCTCGGCGCCGTTCTTCTTTCTGATGCTGCTCGGCATCGTCATCATCGTAGCCGTCCCCGGCATCGTGCTCTGGCCCGTCGAGCTGATGGTCAGTCGCTAACGCCGCCGGTGCCGACCCGCCGCTATCCCGGGCGCGATGCGCGGGTGGCGGGCCGGGTCAAGGATCGCCGCCAGGCGACGGGCAGCGCCCGCTCGTCCTTGACGCGGCACGTCACCCGCACACGCTCGGCATGAAGCCCCCCTGGGGCTTCTCTCAGCCCACCCCTTCCCCTTTGCGGCTCGACCAGGGCCCCGCCCCGGGCACCCAGTATCGAGCATCGCGGCGACCAGCCGCGATTCCGCAAGGTCGAAAACCCCACGTTCCCCGGGCAGGACCGCTACTTGGTGCCGAACATCCGGTCGCCCGCATCGCCCAGCCCGGGCCGGATATAGCCATGGTCATCCAGCTGCCGGTCGACCGCGGCGGTAAAGATCGGCACGTCCGGATGGTCGCGGCTCAGCGCCTCTATCCCCTCCGGCGCCGCCAGCAGGCACAAGAACTTGATGTGCCGCGCCCCGACCTCCTTGAGGCGCGCGATCGCGGCCGAGGCCGAGTTCGCCGTCGCCAGCATAGGGTCGACCACGATCACCGGCCGGTCCTCGATGTCCGACGGCACCTTGAGGTAATACTCCACCGCCACCAACGTGTGCGGGTCGCGATAGAGCCCAATGTGCCCGACGCGCGCGTGCGGTACCAGGTCCAGCACCCCCTCCAAAAGCCCGTTGCCCGCCCGCAGGATGGACACCAGCACCAGCTTCTTGCCCTCGATCTCGGGCGCCCGCATCGGCTCCAGCGGCGTCGCGATCGGCACATTCTCCAGCGGCAGGTCGCGCATCACCTCATAGGCCAACAGATGCGCCGCCTCGCGCAGCAGACGCCGAAAATCCGCGGTCGCCGTCTCCTTCTTCCGCATCTGCGTCAGCTTGTGCTGCACCAGCGGGTGAGAGACGACGGTGACGTGCTCGGACATCGGCAAGACCCTTCAGAAGACCGTTCCGGTGGAGAGGATCGAGAGCGGCGGCGCCCCGTCCGCCCGGCGCGCGTGGGCCAGGCGGCGGCCGGTGGCCCAGGTACCGCCCTCCAGCACCGCCGCCAGCGGCAGGCGCGCGGCGTCCAGGCCCAGCAGCGCGCGCACCCGCTCGGCCACCCGGTCCAGCAGCGCCACCGTCAGCGCGCGCCATTCCACAATCAGCGCGCTCTCGGGCGCATGGGCCACGGCGGTGGCGGCCGGGTCCTTCAGCGCCAGCACGCCGGTGTCCAGGAACAGCCCGCCGTTGCGGTACTCGGCCAGGCCCGTCAGCGCGTCCAGGTCGGTGACTGCGATCCCGGCCCGCTGCAGCGGCTCGATCAGCGAATAGCTCAGCCACTGGCTGAGTTTGTGCAGCGGCACCAGCCCCGGCGCGGGTGCGGCCGGATGGGGCCAGCAGTCGCCCAACACCCGGCCCGCCAGCGCCGGCCGCCCGGGCCAGACCGGGCCCAGCACGTCGAGCACGGTACAGAGGATGTCGCGCGCCGGGACCGGACCGCCGCCGCGGGCCAGGTAGTCGACGATCGCCCCCAGCCGCGGCGGGGTGCCGAAGACATCGGTCCGTGCCGCGACCACGCGGCCAAGATCGGCGATCAGGGCGGCGCGCCCCTCCAGCCCCTCCAACGGATTGTCGGCCGAGACCTGCAGCCCCCGGGCCAGCGCCGCCGCGTCGACCGCCATCAGCCCCGCGGCCGAGGTCCCCGGGCCGCGCCCGCCGGAGGCGCCGGACGCCGCGCCGCCGAAGGCGCCCGCCAGGAACAGGTGCAGCGAGGCCAGCGCCAGCCCCTCGGACCGCGCGAACACCGCGCCGTCGGCCGGGTCGCGATAGCGCCATGCGGGCCCAGCCCCCGCGTCCAGCAGGACCGACACGACGGCGAGCTCGCACTCGATCCGCGCGCGCTCCATCGGGTCCAGGTCCAGCCCCGCCGCAGCCTCGCCCCAGCGGTCCCGCCCGCCCAGCACGAAGTGGCGCCACCGCGCGTGGGGCGGGACCTGCAGGTCGGGATAGGCCGCGCGGATCGTTGCCACCACCTCGGCCGCGCAGGCATCCAGCCGCTCGGCGTGCAGGCTGAAATGCGCCAGCCGCCCCGCCTCGGCCTCGGCATAGAGCGCGCCGCATTGCGCGCGGATGGCCTCGGGCGTCAGCAACCAATCCGCCGTCTCGGCCGCCCCGCGCTCAATACTCGTCAAGCCCGCGGCCCTTGGTCTCCGCCAGATCGGTGGGGGTCGAGACGGTGTCGTCGGTGTAGTAGCCGGCGGCCTTTTTGGCATCCATCTCGACCTGGGCGTCGGCCGGGATCAGTTCGTCCGGGATCGGCACCCGCTCGCCGACCGCGATGCCCTGCGCCACCAGCGCGTCGTGCTTCATGTCGGACATCGACACGAACCGGTCGATCCGGGTGATGCCCAGCCAATGGAACACGTCCGGCATCAGCGACTGAAAGCGCATGTCCTGCACGCCGGCCACGCACTCGGTCTTCTCGAAATAGGCGGCCGCGGTGTCGCCCTCGGGGTTTCGCTTGCGGGCGTTGTAGACCAGGAACTTGGTCACTTCGCCGAGGGCGCGACCCTCCTTGCGGTTATAGACGATCAGGCCCGCACCGCCGTCCTGCGCCTCCTTCACGCACTCCTCGATGCCGTGGGTCAGGTAAGGGCGGCAGGTGCAGATGTCGCTGCCGAACACGTCCGACCCGTTGCACTCGTCGTGCACCCGGCAGGTCACGCGCCGGCCCTCGGTCCAGAGAGCCGCGGGATCGCCGAAGATATAGAGGCTGATCGACCCGATGGGCGGCAGGAAGATCTTGAGGTCGAAGCGTGTCACCAGTTCGGGGAACATGCCGCCCGTGTACTCGAACAGCGCACGGCGCAGCGACACCTCGGTCACCGCCAGCCGGCGCGCCATGCCCGGCAGGTACCACACCGGTTCGATGGCGATCTTGGTCACCTTGGCCTCGGCCGTGTCGGTCAGCACCTCGCCGTCGGGCACCAGCCGGCCGGCGGCGATCGCCTCCTTGAACTCGGGCAGCATGATCCGCGCTTTGGTCACCGCGATCGTGGGCTGGATCGGCGCCCCGGCGGCGATCTCGCGGGCAAAGGCATCGGCGACGATGTGACCGTAGGGATCGAGCGAGACGATGCGGTCCTCGCCCTCCCACTGCGGAAACGGACCGATATCGGTCGATGGGCGGGTGTGCGTCAGGTCGGGCCGGTGCACCGGGTCGAGCTGGCCCGAGGCGATGGCCAGCGCGCGGTACACCCCATAGCTGCCGGAGTGCGCACCGATCACGTTGCGGCTGTCGTGCGCCATGCCGCCGACGACGGGTCCGCGCATCTGGGCTGCGGGCGCGCCCCAGGTGATCTCGGGCGGGCGGCGGCTGCCGCTCGGCGGGTGGGAAGTCAGGACGATGTGACGGAGCTCTGCCATGGGACCCGCGGCGCTGTGTCTGGTGCCACATAACGGTGCCGGGGCGAGCGTCGTCAATAGCCGATGGGTTGTGGACGGTCCCGGATTGTTCCGCTCTGTCAGCGCCTTGCCGATTCTTCCAGACCGTCGCTGCGGGCACCGTCGCAGGGTGGGACAGCACGCGTTGGCCCGGCGGCCCTATCCGAAGGGATAGCGGCTCTCGCCCAGCGGACGCTGCGGCTAGCCCGCTGCAGGCGAGCCGTCGACCGCGCGATCCAGTATCGGTCGGGTCAACGGCATGACACCGCGCCGCTGTCCAGCACGGTGCCCCAGGCATGCCGCGCCGTTCGCCATGCAGAAAAGGTCGACGCCATGCTCCGGTCCGCGACGCCCCCCGCCATCACCGTCGTCATGGCCTGCCGCAACGCGGCCGACACGCTGCTGACCACGATCCAGGCGCTGCAGGGCCAGACCGTCACCGACTGGGAGCTGCTGGCCGTCGATGACGCCTCGACCGACGACACGCCGCAGATCCTGGCCAGCGCCACGCTTGCCGATCCGCGGATCTCGTGGCGCAAGCTCAGCCTGGGCGGCCCCGCGCGCGCGCGCAATCTGGGCGTCGATCTGGCCCGAGCGTCACTGATCGCGTTTCTGGAGCCTGGCGATATCTGCGCGCCCGACCGGTTGGCTCTGCTGGTCCAGGGGTTCGCGACCCGGCCCCTCGCCGATGCGCTCTATGGCCGGCTCGACGGCCGCGGGCGGGTGCCCCCGGATCCTCTCGGCCTGGACGCGCTGCTCGAAGACGACCCGGTCGGTACGGTGTCGAACCTGGCGGTGCGACGCGACGCGTTCGATGCGGTCGGCGGTTTCGACAGCAATGCCGCCAGGGGCGAGGCGCTGGATCTGCTGACGCGGATGGCGCTGTCGGGGGCCCGCATCCACGGCCTGGACCGCGTGATGGTGCATCGCCCGGCGGCCCCCACGGCTACGCCCCAGGCGACCCCCGAGGCGACCCCCGAGGCGACGCATTCGTCCGCCCGCCTGGCCGCCGGCCCCGCTGCACGACCCGCCTCGCCTTGCCCGTCCTGGGTCGAACGTCTGGCCCTGGTCGGCGCGCGTCTCGCGGCCGACGCCGATGCCGCAAGCTGCAGCGAAGCCTTTGTGCTGGAGGGGCCGACGCCCTGTGCCGTGACGCTGCGCTGAGCCGATCCGCGGACCCGCCTCTCCCCCAACAGGCCGCGGCTGGCGCCCGCGGCGTCCCTCGGTCTGCAAGCGTGGCACGCCCAGTCACGGCGACGGGGTCCCGTGCCCTTCCATTATCCCGCCGGGTCGGCACTGTGGGCACGCGGGCGACGTCCGCGACAGGGCAGGGAGCGGCGGGTGAAGGCGGTATTTGACGAGCGGCAGTGGCGGCACGCGCCGCAGCATTTCATCTCGCAGGGCGTCGTGCGCCCCAGCCCCGAGCAGCCCGAGCGCATCGCCCGGCTGCACGCGGGGGCCGAGGCCGCGGGCTGCACCTTCCAGACCCCCGCCGACCATGGCCTGGCCCCGATCGCCGCCGTGCACACGGCCGAGTATCTCGAGTTCCTGCGAACGATCCACGCGCGGTGGCAGGCGCTGCCCGGCGCAGGGCCCGAGGTGATCCCCAACGTGCATCCCGACCGGCGGAGCGCCAGTTATCCGTCCTCGCCTGTCGGCCAGGCAGGCTATCACCAGGCCGATACCGCCTGTCCCATCGCCGCAGGCACCTGGGAGGCGGCCTACTGGTCGGCGCAGACCGCGCTGACGGCGGCCGAGGCCGTGCTGGCGGGCGAGCCCGTCGCCTATGCCCTGTCGCGCCCGCCGGGGCACCACGCCTTTGCCGACCTAGCCGGCGGGTTCTGCTTTCTCAACAACAGCGCCATCGTCGCGCAGCACGTGTGCGCCCGGGGCCGGCGGGCTGCCGTGCTGGATATCGACGTGCACCACGGCAACGGCACACAGGGCGTGTTCTACGCCCGCGGCGACGTACTGACGGTGTCGCTGCACGCCGATCCGGCGGGGTTCTACCCGTTTTTCTGGGGCCATGCGCACGAGCGCGGCCAAGGCGCGGGGCTGGGGGCAAACCTCAACCTGCCGCTGCCGCGCGGCGCAGACGACGACGCGTTCCTGGCCGCGCTGGCGCCCGCCATGGCGCGGATCGAGGCGTTCGGCGCGGATATCCTGGTGGTTGCCCTCGGTCTCGATGCGCACCGGAGCGATCCGTTCCAGGGCATGGCGGTCAGCACCCCCGGCTTTACCCGGATCGCGCGAACCATCGCGGCCGCCGCCCTGCCGATGGTGCTGGTCCAAGAAGGCGGATACCTGTCCGATGCGTTGGGCCCCAATCTCACCGCTTTCCTGAGCGGGATGCCCGGCTAGCGCCACGCTTCCGCATCGGCAGCGGGCGCCGGGCCGGCTGCCCGGCGCCCGGTGTCGTGGTGCGGACGGAGGGGATCGAACCCTCACTCCCGTACGGGAAACGGATTTTCGTACCGCTGCGGCTTTCGCCGCCCCGCACCCCCGGCCGCCCATGGCCCGAGACGGCGGGTTTGCCAGTCTGGACTATCCCTTCACCCTGGCCCGGCGCTGCCTGCGCGGCGGGCGGTAGGTGCTGCCCGTCTAGTCTCTACACCTTCCCGGGCCCTGGGGCCGGGCTTGGCTCGGGATTGGCGGCGGCCGGCCCGGCGCGCACCGGACCGCGTGACGCTTTCCCCGAATTTGAGCAGTTCTACACCCCGCGTTTCCCCGGGGGCACTCAAGTTGCCTCAAGTCCGTTGCGTCTACCAATTCCGCCACGTCCGCCCGTGACGGCTGCGACGTTACCCATCGCCGCGCCGGCAGCAAGGGCACCCGTCACGCGCCTGCGCGCGGTGGGTGCATCGAAACCCTTTGGTCAAGGCCCTGTAAACCACCTGCCGCGACAGTCGAGGCACGGCGCGAAGGGCCGGAAAACCGACATGGCGGAGCAACGGTGGCAGGTCGGATGACGGTTGCAGCACACGATCGGCCGACCGGGCCAGGGCAGACCGGCCGCCGCACCCGGAACGGGACCCGAGGGCGGCCGGGCCTGGCGGATGGGGCGGCCGGGGATCTGTTTGCTCCGGCCGCGACCGTCGATGGTGCCATCGCGTCGTCGGCTGCGGCCGCGCAGGTATCGTCGGTCGGCGATGCCGGGGTGCGTGCGGATGCGGATCCAGATGTGGGCGCGGGTGCGGCAGCGGGCGGTCGCCGTCCTGGCGTGGCGCGCGGCCCGGCTGGGGCTCAGCTTCTGGGCGCCTGTGCCGCGGCCGTCGCTGCGGCCGAAGGGCATCTCGGCCACCGCGACCGTCTGCGCCGCCGCTTTGCCCAGGGTGGTGCCGGCGCCGTGGCCGATTACGAGCTGTTGGAGCTGGTGCTCTTTCGTGCGCAGCCGCGGCGGGACATGAAGCCGCTGGCCAAGCGGCTGATCGCAGCGTTCGGTGACTTCGGTGCGGTGCTCGCGGCACCGCCCGCCCGATTGGCCGAGGTGCAGGGTGTCGGCGACGCCGTGATTGCCGAACTCAAGGTGGTGGAGGCTGCCGCCCAGCGTCTGGCCCGCGCGCGCGTGATGCAGCGCCATGCGCTTACCGGGTGGGATGCGCTGATCACCTACTGCCGCACCGTCATGGCGCACCGCGAGACCGAGCAGTGCCGTGTCCTCTACCTGGACCGCAAGAACATGCTGATCGCGGACGAGGCCGTGGGCGAGGGCACGGTTGACCACGTGCCGCTCTACCCGCGCGAGGTCGTCAAGCGCGCTCTGGCGCTGGGCGCCTCGGCATTGATCCTGGTGCACAACCATCCCTCGGGCGACCCCACGCCCAGCGCGGCCGACGTCTCGATGACCCGGCAGATCGACGCGGCCCTGCGCACCGTCGGGATCGTGCTGCACGATCATGTTGTGATCGGCGCGACCGGCGAGGTCAGCTTCCGCAGCACCGACCGCCTGTAACGCCCGTCTCGCTTCCAGGCCGTCTACCCGCCGGCCCTGCTAGCCCTGCCAGCCTTCCTGCGCCGCAACACCATTGGCCCCACAGCGGCGTCTCCGCCACCGCCCACTGCCACGCCCCATCCCGCCTCCGCCTGCACCTCCGCCGCCGCACGCCAGAGGCGCGTCCCCGCCACACCACAAAACCGCGTCGCAGCCCGACTGTGGCTGCCGCCGTTCCCCGAACCGGCCAACACGGCGTCGCGCCGTGCACGCACCGTTCACCCGTTGCACCACTGCGACAGCGGATGTATGCCACCGCCAACGCACCCGTAGCTCAGCTGGATAGAGCGCTGCCCTCCGAAGGCGGGTGGCAAGTCTGGCGAGAGCGAAAGGCGCTGGAAGAAAGAAGTGACTAAACAACGGCTTGAGCGAATGTCGGGTTCGCTCTTTAAGAGGCCGAAAATCTCACGTAAGCATAGCGCAAGCATCTCGCGAACGGTATGCACCCGTAGCTCAGCTGGATAGAGCGCCGCCCTCCGAAGGCGGAGGCCAGAGGTTCGAATCCTCTCGGGTGCGCCATGCAATCCTGTTAGTAATTGATTGTGCTAGAAGTTATCGCGGGATTGGGAATGCGCGTGTGTGTGTTTCTTCTTCTATTCTACCTTCCTCCCCTGCGATCGTACGTTCTTTTGAGGCCGCCGGCGTGTAGAGGGCCACCTCGGCCAAGGTAACGTGCGCGGTCCAAGCACCGATCCGCTTTTGGAGCTTGCCCCCTGAGACCGGACTGGGCGCTAAAGATCCGCCCAGTCCGGTCTCAGGGGGTAAGCTGACCGGGCAGACACCGCTACGCGCTGGGGCCTGGGTTGGCGGAGTGTTGCGCCGGGGCCTGGGTGGGCGCAGTGGTGCGCCTGGGGCAGGAGGGCGCTCCGACGGGTCGGGCTTGGGGGGCGCCGCCGGGCGCGGGGGGCTGATGGGCGCGGCGGTGCGCTGGCTCAGAACACCGCGTGGGCGCCGCGCTCGGCCTCGACACCGCCGTCGCCCTGCACGAGCCGCTCGTAGAAGTCGAACAGCGTCTGGTGCCCGGTCGCGGGCGTGGCGTCGGCGTCGTACCGCCCCGCCGCAGGGTCCCAAACCAGCATCGACTCGGTCGCATAGTACCGGCCGATCCGCGCAAGTTCTGCCTTGGCCGCCATGGCAGGTGACACGCGACCCAGCAGGGCGAGCCCACCCACGATGGTGTCGAGCATCGCCACCGGCACCTGGCGAAAGCGCGGGGCAAGGCTCAGCAGCGCGAACAGCTTCTCGCCCTGCTCGCGCGGCGTGACGGCAGGCCCTGGCCCGCCGATCGGCAGCACCCGGTTGGCCCGCTCCGGATCTTCCAGACAGTCGGCCAGATAGGCGCCCAGATCGGCCGCCGCGATCGGCTTGCACGCCGTCAGCCGCCCGTCGCCCAGCAGCAGATAGGGCTTGCCCGCGCGCAACCGGTCCAACTGTCCCGACAGCGACTTAAAGAACGCCGTCGGCCGCACGATCGAGTAGGTCAGGCCCGAGACCGCCAGCCGCTCCTCGAACGCCAGCTTGGCCTGCTGGAACGCCAGCCGCGGCTTCTGCACGCAGAGCGCCGAGAGCTGGACGACGTGCGCGACACCTGCGCGCTGGGCCGCCTCTAGTGCGGTGACGTGCGCGTCGTGGTCGATGGCCCAGGCGTCGCCCGGCAGCCCGGTGCGCGAGGCGAGGCACGAGACCAGGGCGTCGAACCCCTCGCCCCGCAGCCCGTCGCGCCAGAGGCCGGCCGGGTCGGTGACATCGGCCACCCGCTGCTCGGTTCCCATCAGCGCGGGATCGCCCGGCGCGTCGCGCCGCACCGCACAGACGACCCGGTGACCGCGGGCGACCAGCGCACGCGCCGTCTCGCGCCCGATGGTGCCGGTGGCGCCCAACAGCAGCACCCGCTTGCCCCGACGGCCGGCCCGAATGTCCTGCATCACCGCCTCCCGCTGCGGCGCCGGCGCCACGGCTGCCGCCCGGCGGATACCACCGCCACGCTGCGAAACCATCCCCATGGATACCGACTGGCCGCCATCGGGCAAGCGCCGGCAGGCAGGCAACGGGTTCACGGCATGGTCGTCCATCGCGTATCGGCCGCCGACCCATCGGCGTGGCTTCCAGTCAGCGCTGAGACCGCGCTGGACGGCCCCCGTGCCGGCCCGCCAAGCCGCTATCGTCGCTGTCCTCGAAACGCCACCATGCATCTCAGCTGGGAAGAGCTTGAACGACCCGCGCCCGTGCCCACGCCAGCCCCGTCCATCGCACGGCGGCGAGCAGTGGCAGCAATGAAGGTTTCGACTGTTTTCGCCATGAAGCGGTTCACCGACGACCGCTTCGCAAACTTCTGTGTCTGCCCTCCTTGGACCTTGCAGGGTTCCATCCGCTGTCGGAGCGCCGAAAGCAGTATTACCGGGCGCGAGAGCCGTTTCTGTCTCTGCGTACCAGAAAGCTCGGTTGGTCGGGCTTTTATGAAACCACCGACAGACTGGTGCTCCCCTGCCCAATGTCGGGGCATGCGGCCGTGCAGGGCGCCTTCAAGCACAGCGATGTCTACTGCCACATCGACAGCGACCGGTCCGAACCCGATCCGATTGCGTGGCAGCGGTTGTGCGACACGCTCTGGGACTGTTGCGTTTCCAAGATCGAGACGCCGTCGTCGATGACGGCCAGCCAGCGGCGGCTTTGCGATAGCATGGGCTCTGTCGACACCGGGGCGTTCCGCGATGCGCTGCAGGCGTCCTGGGTGCTCTATCCGGTGCCCGACCGGCTCTGGTCGCTGACCGATATAGACCACGCGTTTTTCGCCTGGCTGCGGCAGGGGGCCCGCTAGCCCGCGCGCGGGGAACCGCCGCGCCGCCGCCGATGCGGGGTTGGGCGCCCGCACAAGCCGGATCAGTAGTGCTTCGCCACCGTCAATTTCACGCGACGATAACACGGGCCCGGGATCGTGCGCGGGATCCGGCGGGCTGTGCGTTGCCGGTGCACGGGTCGGCGCGGGACCTTGCACCGGCGATGGCCGTCACCGCCGGCGGCGACGCCCCGACGGGCCCGCGATGGCCCGACATGGACCGAGGAGAAGCCAGTGTCCGATGCCCGTCCAACCGATGCTGTCGCGCTCGTCTGCCCGTCCCTGGGCCGGGCCTGCGGGATCGCGCGCTACACCGACTATGTGGCCGAGGCGCTGCGCCGTCAGGGTCTGGACGTGCATGTGATGGCCGAAACCGCAGGGCTGATCGCGCCCCGAACGCCCGTGTTTCGCACCGTGCTGGTGCAGCACGAATACGGGCTGTTCGACCATTTCTCGCCGCTTGGGCGGGGCGAGAGCACGGCAGGCATGCTGCACGCGCTCCAGTCGTATCGCGCCCGCCATCCGGGCTCGCGTACCGCCATCGTCATGCACACGGTCAAGATCACGGACCACGTGCTGAACATGGTCAACACCCAGCTCTTCGGCTCGGCGGTGCCGATCTTCACGCTGAACAGTCGCGGCGCCTACGAACTCGGCATCCCGTTTCTCGAGCATGGGGTACACCGCATCGCCACACCCACAACCGCCCCGACGGTCGAGCCGCCGGGCATGGGCACGCGTGCGACGATCGGCAGCTTTGGGCTGCTGTCGCCCAACAAGCGGCCCAACGCGCTGATCGAGCTGTGCGCCGCCGTCGGTGCGGGCTTTGTCGGCAACTTCGCGACGGACAATCCCGCGCTGGCCCAGACGCTGGCCACGCTGGCGGCCAAACGCGGCGTGCCGGCCACCGTGGCGCATGATTTCTGCGACGAGCCCGCGCTGGCGGCGCGGCTGGCGCCCATGCACATGGCCGCCGCGGTGCAGGATCCAATCGGGCATTTCGCGACGTCGGGCTCGATCCGGTTTCTCGTCTCGCTCGGCCGTCCGGTGCTCGCGCCCTGGCTGCCGCAGTTCGCCGACTGTGCCGAGGCGCTGGTTCTGGCCCAGCCCGACGAGATGGCCGAGCGGGCGCGCCGGGTGCTCACCGACCCGGCCGAGTATGCCGAGGCGACGGCCCGCGCCCGCCGCTTTGCCGAGCGTCACGAGATGGGCCGCGTCTACGCCGCGCTGATCGACGGTCTGCACAGCGCGCGCGAGGGAGCGCTGGTCGCGGGTCGGCGCCGGCTTTTTCGTTCGGTCGACGGGGCGATGCGCCCGCTCACACCCAGCGATCTCGCGCTGTTGCACACCGGCCTGCGCCCCGCCGCGGCGGAGGCCGCCATCGTGGGTGCCGCGGCGGAGGCCGCCATCGTCGGTGCCGCGGCCCTGCCCTGCGCTGCGATGTCGGTCGTCGCGGCACCGTCGCCCGGTGGGCAGTTGGCCCTCTCCTGCGCGCCTGTGCCTGCCGAGGCGCCGCGCGTGGTGCGCCCCATCGCGCGCCGTCGGGGCATCGACGATCTGGCCGAGCCCGCGGATCGTCTCAGCCTGCTGACGGACGAGCGCGAGACGACGGGCCGTCTGGCCGCCCTGGCTGCCAAGGCCCGCAGTACCGCCGCGCCGTTCACGCCCCCCGTTGCACAGGCGTTGATCGCGGCGGCCGATGCGCCGGCGCTGGCCCGCGATCCCACCGTCGCCGGCCCGTTGATCGACGCCGCCTATGGCGAGCTCTGCCCCGCGCTCTATGCCGCCGGCACCACGGCCGCGACGCGGCACGCGCGCCTCGGGATCCAGGCGTCGCGTCTGGCCGAGGGCTGCCGCGGTCAGGCCGGGCCGCAACCTTGGGCCATCGCGCTCGTCGCGCTGCCGGCAGCACAGGTGGCGCCCTATATGATGCGTGTCGGCGGCTGGGATGCCGCGTCGCTGCTCGCGGCCCTCGCTGCCGCCGGCCGGCCGGCCGACCAGATGCAGGCGCGTTGCGACTGGCTCGCGGCGCTCGCCCTCTGGTGCGAGGGGCGCGACGTGCCGGCGCCCACGCTCGCGCCGCCCCGCCTGCGCGGCCGTCGCCTGCTGTTCGCGACCGAACTCGCGTGCCTGGATGCGGCCGGCTTTGCCCTGGCGATGACCGATCTGTTCCTGGATGGGCGGGCCGAAGCGCCCGCGCCGGACGCCCTGGCCAAGGCAGCACGGCAAGGACGTCGCGCGGTTTGGGCCCATCTTGCCGCCACCGACCCGCTGGCCGTCGACATCGCGCTGATCGATGCCGATGTCGCCCAGGCGCCGCTGCCCACAAGCCGCGAGATCGCGGCCGTCCACGCCCATGCCGCCCTGTACCGGACACGCGATGCGTCTGCGACGGCCGGTGACCGTCTTGCCCTGACGCGTGCCCTCGCCCAGCCGTGCGACCGCAGCGCCGACCGCCTGGCCGAGGCCGCGACCCGGGCACCGATGCTGCTCGACATCGCGCGGAACGACTTCTTCGAACCGCGTCCCGAGGGTCGTCCAACCCGGCCGGCCCTGTACCTGCCCGCCGCCCTGGCGGCGATGTGGTCGGACGGTGGCGCGGCAGCCGGCGCGCCGGAACCGGACGCCTTGCACCGGACCCGCATTGATCTGTTGTCACTGGCGCTGGACATCGATGCTGCAGCTGTTCGGACCCTCGACCCTGCGGCGTTGAACGCCGAGACGCTGGATGCGGCAACGCGGCTGGCCGCGATGTCGCCCCGCTGGGCCGACGAACCGTGGACACCGCGCATGACCGGCCCGATGGCCGGCGAGCCGGCCACGACGACCGATCCGCCCTTGGCCGGCGCCCCAGCACCCAGCGCTTCCCAGCTTGGCGCTGTCTGTGAGCAAACCGACGCGCCGGCGCCGGGCCGATCCGGTCATGCCGAACGGTCATGTGACAGCGGTCAGCCCGGCGTCCCGCCGCCCCTGCCGGACGCCCAGTGGGCCGAGATGTGGAGCGAGATCTGCCGCCACGGCTTTCGCGCCATCGCGGGCCCGCGCGAGTGGAGCGGGCTCGCCACCGTCTCGGATGCGGATCGGGTGGTG
>JBCCMW010000037.1:0-16903 GCA_039026175.1 Pseudomonadota bacterium | reverse complement strand
GTCCGCCACTTCTCGAAGGCCTCGCGCTTTAGATTGATCGAGGCCAATTCGGTGACCGATCCCGGTCCGCCGCCGGTGAGTTGCACGACAAGGTCGAACATCTTGAAGTTTTCGATGCCGCGAAACAGCACCGCGAGCATCAGGAAAGGAAGGACCATGGGGATGGTTATGGTGAAAAACTGCCTCAGCTTGCTGGCGCGGTCAATCTCGGCCGCCTCATAGATATAGTCAGGAATTGAACGCAGACCGGCGAGGCAGATCAGCATCACGAACGGCGTCCACATCCAGGTGTCGACGATGATGATCGACCAGGGCGCCAGCGCCACGTCGCCGATCATGCTGAAGCTGGTGGGATCGGCGCCCGTCAGGAACGCGACGGCATAGTTAAACAGCCCGATCTGCGGCTGGTACAGGAACGTCCAGAAGTTCCCCACCACCGCCGGCGACAGCATCATCGGCAGCACGATCACCGTGGTCCAGAAGTTGGAGCCGCGGAACTTCTGATTGATCAGCCAGGCCAGGGCAAAGCCGATCAGCACCTGCAGCACGATGGTCCAGAACAGGAAATGCGCTGTGGCCTGCATCGTCAGCCAGATGTCGCTGTCGGTCAGGATGCGCTCGTAGTTGCGCAGGCCGAACCATTTGACCTCGGCGTTCGGCCGGTTGGCGCGGAAGTTGGTAAAGCTGAGCCGGATGGTCCAGATCAGCGGGAAGATATTGACCGCCAGCAGCAGAAAGATCGTCGGCGCCACGAACAGCCAGGCGATCGCGCGGTCCGAGAGGCCCCGGATCCGACGCGCCACGCGCGGTGGCGTCGCGGCGGCGACGCGGTCGATCGTCGACGTGGACAAGGTCCGCCCTTCCGATGGTGGCTGCGAGGCTAGAGCCGGCCATCGTGGGCCGCTGCCTCGGTGTCGGGCGCGCCCCAGACGGCGCGCGCCCCTCGGCAAGCGTCAGAGCTTGCCCTCGTCCTCGAACACCTCGACCCAGTCGTCGACCAGGGCGTCGAGCGCCTCCTGTGCGGTGCCCTCGCCCGCGATCACGTAGGAATGCACGCGATCCTGCATGGCCAGCAGCAGCGAGGCATAGGCCGGCTCGGCCCAGAAGTCCTTCACGATCGCCATGCTGTCCAGGAAGGTCTGGGCATAGGGCTGGCTGGTGGCAAAGCCCGGGTCCTCGACCACCGCGCGCAGGGCCGAGTACCCGCCGAGCTCCCACCACTTCTTCTGCACCTCGGGCTGGGCGAACCACTTGATGTATTCCAGCGCCGCATCCTGGCTGTCGGAGTAGGCGACGACTGAGATCCCCTGACCGCCGAGCTGGGCAAAGTGCCCGCCGGGACCCGCCGGATTGGGGAAATACCCCGATTTCTCGCCGCCCACGTTGGGGTCCGCGTGGACGCCCGGCCAGATAAAGGCAAAGTTCATCTGCAGCGCGACCTGGCCCGATTTATAGGCGTCGATGTTCTCGGACATGTACCAGTCCGACGAGCCCGGCGGGGTGCAGCAGTCGTAAAGCTCCTTGTAGAATTCCAGCCCCGCCACCGCCTCGGGCGAATTCACAAAGCCGGCCATCGCGTAGGGGTTCGCCGGGTCCTCGTACAGAAAGCCGTAGTTGTAGAGCGCGTTGGTCACGCCCATCGTGATGCCTTCCGACCCGCGCTCGGTGTAGATCGCGGCGCCATAGACCGTGGTGCCGTCGATCTCGCGACCCTGGAAGAACGCGGCGATGTCCTTGAGCTCGGCCAAGGTGGTGGGCACGCCGAGATCGCGACCGTACGTCTCCTTGAATTCGGCCTGCAGTTCGGGGCGCTCGAACCAGTCCTTGCGGTAGGTCCAGCCGACCACATCGCCGAATGCCGGCAGCGCCCAGTAGTTGGGCGAACCCTTGGGCCACTCGGAATAGCCCGTCACCGTGGCAGGGATGAAGTCGTCCATGGTGATGTCGTTGGCGTCGAAAAAGTCGTTCAGCTTCACATAGTGGCCGGCCTCGGCGCCCAGGCCGATCCACTGGCTGTCGCCGATCATCAGGTCGCAGAGCTGGCCGCCCGAGTTCAGCTCGTTCAGCATCCGGTCGGCGAAGTTCGGCCAGGGCACGAACTCAAAGCTCATGGTGTGGCCCGACTGCGCCTCAAAGTCCTTCGACAGCTCGATCAGCGCGTTGGCGGGGTCCCATGCAGCCCAGCACAGCGTCAGCTCGTCGGCCCGGGCGCCATCCGCCGCGAACCCCGCGAGCGCGACGACCGCGCCGGCCGCCAACAGTTGGCTCTTCTTCATCGGCTTCTCCTCCCGTGAACAGCGGCGCGTGCGTTGCGCGCCCAGGTGCCGGATTCCGCCGGCGATGGCGGCAGGCTTAATCGGGGGTGCCTAGCCTGTCCACCTTAATCTGAGGTGCGTACCTCAATTCACACCTGAACCGCATCGCGAGCGTCAGGGCAGGTTCTCGCGCACCACGATCTCGATGCGCACCCGCTCCTGCGCCTCGAAGATCGGCATTCGGTCGCTCAGCGTGCGCAGCACGCGCAGGGCGCTGCGGACCAGGTGGCCGACGTTCTGGGTGATCACGGCCGCGATCTCGCCCGAGCGCAGCGCGCGCCCGGTCGTCGGCGTCAGCTCGTGCGCGATCACGGTCAGCCGACCGGCCACGCCGCCACGGCGCATCGCCTCGACGATCTGCGTGTTGCCTGCACCCATCGAATAGACACCGGCCAGCCGGGGCCGGCGCGCGATGACATCGTGAACCACGGCCTCCATCCGCCCGGGATCATCGTACGCTTCGACGGTGGGCAGCACGGTGAGGTGCCCGAATTCCTCGGCCATCACCGCATCGAACCCAAGTCGCCGTTCGACACTGTCGCGCGAGCGGAGCGAGTTGGTGACGACCAGCACCTCGCCCGGCTGCGCCGTGAAGCGCCCCATCAACAGTCCAGCAGTCCGCCCGGCCGCAACGCTATTGATCCCGACAAAGTAATCGCGCGTCGAATTGGGAAGATCCGAGGCGAGGGTGACCACCACCAGTCCCACCTGCTTGAGCCGGTCGACGGCATCGCGGACCTGCGGCGTTTCGGGCGCCATGATCGCCACACCGTCAAGGCGTTCGGGTTTGAGTGCCCGCAGCCGGCGCACGATGGCGTGGGGGTCGTGCGAGGGGATGGTGACGATGGTCACCAGCAGCCGCTCGGCGACCAGGGGCGAGGACGCCTCGGTGAGCGCTGCGCGCAGCGTGTCGACGAACTGGCTCGGCCCCTCGGGCAGCACAAAGGCGAAACGGTACTGCCGCTGCCGCGCCAGGTTGGCGGCCGAGGTGTCGCGGACATAGCCCAGGCGATCTACAGCCGCTTGCACCTTGGCGATCGTCTGGTCCCGGACCCCCGGTCTGGCGTTCAGCACGCGGTCGACCGTGGCCAGGCTGACCCCCGCCTCCTTGGCGATGTCATGGACGGTAGGCTTGTTCACAATCGCCTCTCCAACACCCCAGCGGTAGCGATCAAACTGAGGTACGTCAATCAATGCGGCGGCCGGGTGTCGGCGTCACTGGGGGAGGAGCGGCTTGGCCCGAGGCTGATGCAGTGTGGGGCAGGGGTCTCGGCCCGACCGCCCAGGTCCGGCGCCTGGCCGATCCTCTGGGAACGGGCTTGGGGACGGTGCGCCCCGCCATCGCTGCGGTGACGGCCGAGGCCGAGGCCCGGCCCGCGCGGGCGACGCTGCCCGCCAGCTTTTCGAGTTGTGGGTCGATGCCGCGGATCGGCGCCTTTCGCCGGCGCCACCCCAATGTCGGTCTGCTGTTCAGCCTGGTCAGCGAAGTGATCGGCCTGGAGCGCGGCACCTTTGGCCTGGCGATCCGGTTCTGGCAGGGCGACGAGCGCGGGCGCTCGGGCGAGCCGTTGGTGATCAGTTCCAACGTCTTGGCCGGCATGCCGGGTCTGCTACGCGCCCGCGTGGCGAGCTTTGTGGCATGGCGCCGCCGAGCGGCCGGGAACACGGCGCGCCCCGGTTGACCCGTGCGGCGGGGACGGTCGGCGGCGCGATCAAGGCGAACGGTCTGCCGAGACCGGCTGGCACCCGGTCCCGGTTCTATGTCGCCGCCCCTGTGGCACCGTCGATACAGCAGGTGCGACGGCCGCCCCGGCGATACCGGAACGGCCGCACTGGGTGGGTCTCAGACCGATTCGGCCGCTTCGCGCGTGCCGAGGCAGCCCGTGTCGGCCGGTGACTGCTCCATGTGGCGATACCACCAGGAGCGGTACGAGATCTCGTGCCCTTTGGACGACGCAAGCGCCTCGGTCACGGTCCCGCCGCCGTTGGTCGACAGGGTGATCACGTCGCCGTCGAAGCTGCGGAACACCATCGAGACCCGCTCGTTATAGCCGTAGAGCTGCTCCTGCAGAATGCTCACCGCAATTCTCTCGCCCATGCGCAGGCTGTCGTAATAGTCCGAGTAGTAGTGGACACCCGCCATGTTGCGCCCGATCGAGATGTTGGCCGCCAGCTTGTTGAGCTCGCCCTCGATCGTCAGGCCCTCGGCCGATGTCGGGACCAGACGGCTGCCGTCGCTATTGGGCACGACGGGCGGCAGCACGCTCGGCCAGGGCGTCGCAACGCCCATACCCGCACTGTCGACCGAGAAGGTGCGGAAGAACGCCTTCAGCATGGTGACGCAGCCGCCCGCCACGGTCGCATGGCCCGCGGCATAGGCGGGGTGCATCGGCGAGCCTTCGGGGAACGCCATGGCGAGCAGCAGGTTGCGCGCACGCATCCACTCCGCGTTGTCGCCCGAGGTGAACGGTCGGCTGTTGTTGCGCTCGCGCAGGCCCGAGTGGTGGGCGATCAGGTCCAGCATCGGACCAAACTGGTCGAGCATCCCCTCCACGGCAGCGCTCGTTGCGGCACCATACTGCGTGGGCATCGGATCGTCTGCCGCGAACGCGCCATCGCGCACTGCCTTGCCCACGGTCAGCAGGCCTGAGATCCGCTCCGGCCGGGCGCGGCGGTGATAGTTGAACTTCTGGCGCCGGGCCGCCTTGAGACAGCGGGTCGCGACCTCGGTGACCAGCGACAGCACGTGCGGGCCGCCGAACGAGGCGAAGGGCGTGCGCGGCGTGCCGTTTTGGTCCGGGAAGCCGGTCTGCGTGTCGACCGCCGGGCCCAGCCCGAGCAGCACCAGGCATGCGTTCAGGTAGGCCTGATAGAGCGCGTCGAACCGCACATAGGTCGCCAGATCCCGCGGCGTGGTGATGAAACGACGCTCGGCCGTCAGCCGATGCGCCCCGCGCATGTCGGCGCCGTTCTGCACGTCCAGCCACTGCTCCCAGTTGGTCATATAGTCGAGCCCGGGCTCGAAGATCCGCACGCGCTGATCGATGACCTGGTTGCCGTAGGCGATGTAGCCGTCGCGCGGCGAGGCGTCGGTCTTGGCGCAGGGATTGATCAGGATGTCGTCGGTCACCTCGCCGAGACCGCCGTTCCCGATCAGCATGAGCTGCGAGACGTAGGGCCCTGTTTTGGCGCCGGGACCCGAGCCGCGGAAGATGTTCTGGCCGGTGATTGTGCCGCTTGGCGGCGGGGCGTCGATGTCGAAGTCTGCGGACGCCGGCGCCGGGTCGTGGAAGCGGGCGGCCAGACGGCGGCGCGTGAACAGATCGTCGGCGCCGGCGTTGGTCTTGAAGTGCGGGATGTCGTTCAGCGCCGTCAGCACGTCGGCAACGCCCAGGCCCGTCAGATCGTCTGACCCGTCGATCGGATCGGCGCTCGCGCCCTTCGGGATCTCGGTGAACGCGACGTCGCGGAGGATCGACATGGCGTAGACTTCGGCCATCTCGGCGACGAGTTCGGCACTGCCCAGTTCGGGCGCCGGCGCCATGCCGATCGCATCGGCATCCGCGCCCTCGAGATCGTGGTAGTGGCCCGTGCGCGGGCTCTCCCACCCGCGCCAGGCCGGCTTTTGACCGTCCGCGAGCGTGGTGTTGAAGCTGGCGGGATCGATCATCGGGTCGGCCGCCGAGAAGTCGTCGGCAGTTTCCTGGTTGATCTCCTTGACGAAGGCGTCGTAGCCGCCCGTGAGAAAGCCGAAGCCGTCGTGGCAGAGACCCTTGCTAAAGCTCGACGGCAGCGCCTCGGCCTTGAAGGTCTGTTCGTCGCCGTTGACGGGCGTGACCAGCGGGTCGGTGAAAGTGGCATGCGGGGCGTTCGCGGCGGCGTGCCGTCGCTCCTTGGTGCGCTGCTGGCGCGCCACGCCCTCAAAGGGTCGTTCGATGCTCATCGATATCTCCTAGGTGGCTCGTCCTGGCGTGGACGGGGGCTTTCGAGGTTGGGTGCCGCCGACGAGCCCGGGGCAGGACACGCACCTTGCGGTCCCACGTCTCGACCCCGACGTTCGTCGGCGGCTAATGCGCTTTGCTAGGATACTCACTGGCCGCAGAAATTCGGCTTGACTGGAACGCAAACACTCTACTGATCGTCTGGCATTTCAAATTCTCATTCAAATTTTGACGATGATCTCTCCAATGTTTGCATATCTGTAAGAGAAATCCCCCAATTTTAGTCAATTCAAACGCTGTTTACTGAAAGCTCAGGGGTAATCTCGTCGATATGCACTTACACAGACGGGAAGTCAGACTACAAAAAACGCAAAGCGATACGTGTACGCGTACTCAATACAAACCTGTGGACCGCTTGGCGGCTTCGTCTCCGGAGCGCGCCAATCGGCAAGCAGTGGCGCTGCGACGGGGCCGCCCACGCGGCAACAGGGATCGCTACCCTGCAGCCGCACGCGCAGACCCGCGTCGAAACCGAACCGGCGATCGGCGCCGGCCACCAGCGCCGACCCGAGGCTGGTACCCTGGCAGCCGCGGCCGAGAACCCGTGGTGACCGATGCGCCGTCGCGCGCCCATCACCGACCGGCATCTTCGTGACGTTGCCGCCCCTGCCGTGCCGCGCACAGCCCGGCGCCTCGACACCCCGCCGGGGTGCGGCGACCGCCGCATGCCGCGTGTCGACGGCGGCCACGCCAGGCCGATCCTGGCCCGCCTGCGACGGGGCTGCCTGGGTCGGCGGGGCTGCGCCGATCAGCAGAGCCGCCCCGGCAAGATCGAGCGCCACGCTGCCCACGCTCAGTCGTCCCACGGGTCGATGCCCATGGCAGCGCCGATGCTGGTGACCGTCGCGGCGTAGGCGGTGTCGAGCGTGCGGTCGAACAGCGCTGTCAGGCTCGGATCGTCCAGGCCGAGCCAGATCGGGTAGCGCTGCGACCGCTGCAGGTCTTGCTCGATCTCGCCGCGATACTCGGTGCGCCAACTGTTGATGAAGCCCTGGTAGATCGCCCGCGGCGTGAGGCTCATGTAGCTGTTGCCCTGCGAGGCGTAGAGCGCCTCGAACTCGGCGAGCACGTCCCGGCGGATCTGCAGCCCGGTCCCTGCGGTCGCCGCCTCGCCGCTGTCCTCGGCGCGCGCGCCCCAGCGCTCGGCAAAGGGTGCGGGCGCGCGGTGCTCCCTGGACCAGGGCCCGGGGTGGTACAGGTTGGGCGGCCCCGCCATCGGGCGCGGGGCGGGGAACGGCCAGGCGGACAGCGGCCAGGGCCAGTCGGGCCAGCCGGCCGCGCCCTTCGGGCTCGGGGTCAACCCGAACAGCCGCTGCAGGTCCGGCCGCCCGCTCAGCGGTTCGCCCGGCACCGGCCCCAGGCGCAGCAGATCGTCGAAGGTCGCAAGGCGCACGTCCAGCTTGTCGAGCACGGCCGTCAGATTGCAGGCGATGGCGTGCTCGGCGGCGGGGTCGGCAGCCGCTTCGCCGGCGAAGTGCAGACCGACGGCTTCTTTCGAGAACAGATGATGCCAGAGCGCGCCGCTGTCGCCCGCGGCCGAAAGCTCGGCGTTGTCTGGGTTGCCGTCCTTCTCGGGCACCAGCTTAAAGCCGCGGACGTCGCGCACCTCTACGATCCCCGGCGCGACCTCGTAATGCAGCCGGTAGATGCCCTCGCCGTCGACCATCGCCCGCGTCTGGCCCGTGGTGCGTCCGGCTTTGACCAGGATCTCGCCCAGACGGCTGTCGCGCGCCTTTTCGGGCGCGTCGAAGCTGCCGAACTGGACCGGCAGCCACGAGCGCGCGCCGTTCAGCAGGGCGATGGCGGCATCGCCACCCGGGCCCAGCATCCAGCGCTCCAGGACCGCGATCTCGTCGTCGCCCGGCAGGCCGCCGTCGATTCCACCCGGCTGCAGCACGCGGTCGCCTCGGCGCGCGTTGGCGCCCGCCAGAACGTGCCAATTCGAGAGAATGGCCGGACGGCCGGTACGCTCGTCGATCACGACCGCGCCGATAGTTCCCGTGCCGTCGCCGATCCTGCCGCAGGAGATGCCGCCCAGCACCATCCGGAACCGCTCCTGATGATCGAAAGAACGGGTCGAGCGTGTGGGGCGGTACGGTCCCTGAATCACGTCCAGCGGCACGCCGTCGATCTCGGCCGGAAAGACGTCGCGTTTGGCAACATGCTCCAGCGGCAGCTTGCGATCGACATGCACGCGGACGCAGACAGTCTTGCTCCGCTTGCCCCCGTCATAGCGATAGCCGACGTCCGCACCGGTAAAGTTGGATCGACGGCCATAGAGCGCGTGTACTTTGTCCATCGCCGCGTCGAGTTGGGCCCGGGTGCGTTTCTTTTTGTCCACCATCGCATCGAACCTCCTGCCGCGTTCCGTTTGGCCTGCCGTGCTGCAGGCGTTAACGTACGGTTAGCGGGGGGGCGTGAAGCGGCCGTGAGCGTGTCGTGAGTTCGGCGACAAAAAGGCGTTCATGGCGGCGCCAACGGCGTGTCCATCTTGGGACAGTTCGGCGCGCCCTCTCTTCGTCGATGACGCGTTCAACCCGGATTTGAGTTGCCGCTGCGAATTCACAACGATAACCGTATATTACAGGAGCACTGTCGACGGATCCGACGGGAGAGGCCCCAGCGGCGGTGCGCCAGGGATGGTGCGTTTTTCAGGGGCCCGCGGCGTGACACCAGAAGCACTGTCATTGCCGCACTGTGAATCACAGGGTCACGTCCACGTGCAGATCCTGGGCGATTGCACGCTGCGATGCCGCGCCGGACCCATCGCGCTGAAGAGCGTCAAGTCGTTTGCGATGTTCGCGGCCCTCTGCCTGGCGCCCAGCGCGCGGCTCACGCGGGCGTGGCTGACCGATCTGCTGTGGGAGAACGCCAAGGACGCCAACGCCGCGTTTCGCCAGGCACTGAAGGCCCTGCGCGACAGTCTCAAACAGCATGGATCGGACGTCCTGATCGAACCGCAGGGCGCGCTCCAGCTCGCCCCCGATGCCGTCGTGCTGGACAGTATCCTTTTGTTGCGCCGGCTGGCCGCGGGCGAGGTGCCCGAGGCGCTGTTGTCCCACGCGCCGTCCGAGACGATGCTGCAAGGGCTCGACGGCCTGTCCGAACCGTTCGACCAGTTCCTCCGCCAGGAGCGTGAACGCTTTCGCGGTCGGCTGATCGACGGGTTGCGCCGGATCCTCGAGGCCGAACCCCCCACCTCGCCCAAACGCGGAGATGCCGCGCGCGCGCTGCTGATCACGGAGCCGACGGACGAGTACGGCGTGCGCAGTCTGATGGATTGGCTGTGGAGGCGGGGCGAGCCGACCGCGGCCACCAAGGTCTATGCCGACTTCTGCCAGACGCTCGACGATCTGGACGCCGACCTCGAACCCTCCCGCGCGACGCTGGAGCTGTTGCGGGACATCAAGCTCGAGCTCGACGATCTCGGCGCCGAGCCGGCACCGGCCAACGGCCTCCCGGCCGAGGCGAGCCGAGCGGCCGACGGCGCGGCAGACGGGATCGCGAACGGTGCCGCCCCCCGGCGGCCAACGATCGTGGTGCGCCCCTTCACCGGTCTCGGCTCGGATCGCCACGTGTCCGAGCTTGCCACCGGGCTGACGTTCGATCTGATCACGCGGCTGTCGCGGTTCAGCACCCTCGACGTCATCTGGCGCGATTCCAGCTACATCCTGGACGCGGGCGCCGACGACCTGGCATCGGCTTCTGCGGTCGGGGCCAAGTATGTCGCCAGCGGCGTGCTCCGTGCCGACCGCGACCGGCTGATCGTGACGGTGACGCTCAGCGACGGCGAACAGCGGCGGGTGCTGTGGGCCCAGAAGTTCGACCAAAAGCGCGATGCGCTGTTCGCCATCGAGACCGAGATCGAAGAGACCGCCGCGTCGGCCATGGCGATCAACATCAGCCTGGCCGAGCGCAGCGCCGCGCGCCGACGCGACCCGTCGAGCCTGGATGCCTATGCGCTGGTTGTGAACGGCCGGCTGGAGGATTTCGAGGACGGCGCCAACGGTCGCCATGCCACGGCGCGCGCCATGCGCTCGTTCAATGCCGCCATCGCGCACGATCCCAATTATGCGGCCGCCCTGGCCGGCCTTGCTCGGGCGCACGCCGTGCAGTGGCGCTTCGGCTGGACCCACGACCGCCAGCGCAGCTTCGATGCCGCGATGGCCAGCGCGCTGCGCGCGGTCGAGGCCGACCCGAACGACGCGTCGGCGCACGCCGAGCTGGGCTTTGTGAACCTCTATGCCCGCGAGCACGACCGCGCGCTGGCGTCCTACGAGCGTGCGCTCGAGTTGAACCCGTCCAATTGCGAAATCATCGCGGGCTATGCCGACGCGCTCAGCCACAATGGCGAGCCTGACAAGGCGCTGCCCCTGTTCCAGCGGGCGCTGAAGCTCAATCCGCTGAAGCCCGATCTCTATCTCTCGGATCTGGCCGGCACGTACTTCGTGATGCACGAGTTCGAGAAGGCGATCGAGACGATCCGGACGATGCGTCAGCCGCTGACGGCGCAGCGCTGCCTGACTGCCGCGCTGATGCTGTGCGGGCGCGAGGAAGAGGGGCGGCGCGAGGCCACGCGGCTGAAGGAGATGTTCCCGGGCTTCGACGCGGATGCGTGGCTCAGCGTCGTGCCGGACCGGCTGCCCGAGCACTCGCGTCTCTTCAAGCTGGGGTTGAAGCGCGCCGGGCTCGGGGGAACCCCGCGCCCGGCAGGGGTCAGTCCGCGTCCACCGCGCGCCAGCGCCGGCGGGCCATCATCGGCTCGGCCCCGCGCGACTGCATGGCGGCAGGCTCGATCGAACCGAATTCGCGCTCCAGCAGGACCTGCGCGGCCTCGCCCGTTGCGGTGTCCAGCCTCAACATCTCGGTGTGGCGGTGGACGATCCAGAACCGCGCCTCGACGCCGAGATCGTTGTGCAGGCGCAGGTTGATCGGCAGCGCGCGGGTGCCACCGGCGACCGCAGGCTTCTCCGCATTCTCGGTTTCCGGCGCGGCTACGCCGCCGACGGGCTCCCCGTCCCCGACCACGGTAAAGATCGCCGGTTTGGTCAGCGCCAGCGTCTCGTTCTGGTAATAGAACATGTAGATCAGCGCCAGTTTCTCCCCACCCGTCCAGGCGGGTCCCAGGGCAATTTCACTGGTACTGATAGGCGTGCCAATCAGCAATATCTGCGAGTCACTATAAAGCGCCGATTTCTCGGTCATCTATTTTCTCCTCTTCTTTGCATTGTTGTGTCGTCCTCGGTGCTGGGCCACAGGCATGCCCGGTGTATCGGTCGTGGCGAACCGGCGGACCCGCGCCGCGCGGGCGCGCCGCGCAAGGCTTCCGCGGCGCGGCCCCGGCTCGACCACGCCGATCCCCCGCATCTCCAGGTTGCGCGCGAGGATGGTGCGGAAGCGCCCGTCATGGACCTCGCGATCGAAATCGCGCAGCCAGCGCGCCACCTGGCCAAAGCGGAAGCGGCTTGGCCGGACGCGTCGCCAAAGCGTGATCAGCATCTCGGCCGCCATGTCCCGCACATCGCCGAGCGCCTCGCGGAACGCCTCTGGATTGCGGGCATAAGCCTCGGCAAAGCCGCGCTGCACCGCCGGCCGCAGCCGCGCGTCGGTTTCGGCTCGGTCGGCCAGCCGCTCCAGCTCGACCGTGACGGCGCCGGCGTCGACCAGCAGTTCGTGATAGATGTCGATGAAGATGTCGAAGAACACGCCGATCAGCGGCATGGCGAGATCGTGCTCGCTCTCCCACCCGCCGACGAACTCGTACAGCGTAAAGTCATTGGTCGCGAGCCGAAGCTGGCGGTCGGTGTCGAACTCGGCCAGACGCGTCAGCGGATTGAAGCTGTCGAGGTTGCCCTGTGTCTCCTCCAGCAGTTCGGTCTGCACGCTGTCGAAATGCAGGCACGTGATCAGCGACACCCAGTCCGAGCTCATCTCGTGTAGCGCATGGAACTCGGCCGTGGCGCGCCGGGCACTGAAGGGTCGGGTCAGCGCTTCCAGGATCAGGTGCCCGATCTCGTGCGCGACGATGTCGAAATTGATGGCATAATCGTGCAACTCGCCGCTGGCGAGCCGCCGCCTGCCGACCTCCAGAAAGCCGAAGCCCATGATCGCGACCTGGCGGGCGCGGTTGGCGGTCAGTTCCAGCCGCTGGAGCCGGGGCGCGAAGTGCCAGCGCACCGGCTCGCGCAGATACCCCTCCCAGACATCCAGCGTGAAGCGCGCACACCCATAGAGATGCGCGGCCGCGAACCCGTCGTCGCCCGGCGTCAGATAGTCGAAATGGCCCTCGTCATCGGGCTGTACCGGCGGGTGCGCGGGCCCGCGCCACGGTGGCAGGTACGGGCCGCGACTGCGCGGTCCGAGGAAGGTGCCGTAGATCTCGCGCTTGCCGATGGGCTCGATCGTGTACATCCGGTCGTCGGCGGGGCCCGGCCGGACGCTTCCCGCGGGGGGCGACAGCGAGACGGTCTCTAACGTATGCGGCCCGCTGCCCACGGGCGCCTGCGGAAAGATGCGGAACCGGGTGCCGCCCTGGGTCTTGCCCGCCCCGCTCACGACGCGGTCTCCAGCGCGGCCGAGCGCTCTAGGTATCGGCGCTCGCGCTCCAGCAGACGATACATGTCGCGCCGGTTCGACAGCCCCAGGCTCTCGGCGATCTCGTCCATATCGCCGATCTCGCAGACAATGCGTCGCGTTCGGCAGAACCAGGCGAAGAGATCGGGCAGTGCTCGATCCACCACCGATGCGGCGGGGCATGCCTCGCTGTCCTCGGCAATGGCGCGCTTGGCGCGCGCCCGGTCCGCCAGATCGTCGAACGCGTCGGCGGCGAGCAGATCGTCCAGGATCTCCCGCGCCAACCGGTCGCGGCCGATGTCGGTGGGGTGCGCAGCGCTCCCACCCGCCGCGCCATCCGTGCGCCACGTCGCTGTGCCGGGCGGGCCCGCAACCGGCGCCGCATCGTGGGCGCACCGCTGCCAGGCACGCTCGGCGAACATCGCATAGCGCTCGGGCATCAGGCGGAGTTCGTCCAGGACGTCGCGCTGCAGGGCGCTGAGCCTGCTGCCGGCATGGCACAGCGTGCGGCGGTTCTCGGCCCAGAACGTGGTCTCGTGAAACTCGAAGGCAGGCACGGGCGGCACGCCGGCCGACATCGCCTGGCCAAGCTCGGCGAGCAGCCTGGCGGCATCCTCGCGCTTATAGTCTCGCGGCCCCGCCGCGATGATGTCGGCCACCGTCTCGGCCAGACGGCCGCCCAGCTCCTCGCGCAGCCGCGCCCACGACAGCGCAGGATAGTAGAGGTCTGACGCGACGGCCAGGATCGATGCCGCATCCTCGGCGCGCAGCAGACCGGCGGCGACCCGATCCTGCAGGGTCAGGCGGACGTTGATCAGCGGCTCGGACAGCGGGCGGGCGCCGAGCTCGGGCGGCCCGTGGACCAGCGCAACCTCGTGGTCGTCCTCGATGGCGCCGTCGCGGTACAGGTCGAAGATGCGGCCGATGCCCCGCATGCCGAAGGGCAGGCACTCGACGGCGCGCAGCGCGCCGAGGCTGGCGGCACCCCACACCGGCACCCCTTGCGCCAGGGCGTGCAGGATCTCGTCGTGCAGCACCGAACGGCAATCGCCAAAGCGCCCGTCGACCAGGGCGATCAGGTCGAAGCCGTCCTCGCACGCGGCATAGAGATCGCCCGTTATCGCGGGCGGGCGCAGCTCCAGCCCCGGGGGCAGCTCCGCTTCGGCCGGCGTGCTGGGCCCGATGAACAGGACGGCCCTCATCGCGCTGCCGCTTCGGGCAACCGTGCCCCGCCCCCTGTGTGGCGCCAGGCTTCCTCGGCCGCCGGCTGGGTCCGCTCCCGCGCGCGGTCCAGCGCCGCCGCCAGGCCGGGCACGATGACGCGCACCACCCGGAACCGGGGATCGTCCGCCAGGTCGACCGCCAGCACGCGCCCGGCGCCGATGGCCGCCAACCGGTCCGTCAACGCCCAGAGATCGCGGACCAGGCAACCGCTCGACAGGTCCGGCCGCTCGACCCGCTGGGGCGCGCCGGCCCCCGCGGCCGTCGCGAAATGGCGCGCGCGCAGCCGTTCGCGTGGGCCAAAGTGGTCGTCGACCAGATCGTCGCGCGCGCCCGAGATCCGCGTCAGCCGCGATTGTGCCGCTTCGTGCACCGCCCGGGCCAGGGCGACACGGGGCGAAAGATGACAGCCGGCGCCATAGCCGGGCGGCGCGGTGCCATCCGTCAGATCGGCGATACAAGCGATGAAGCTGGGCACGCCGAGCGGTCCCGTCGTCTCCCACGCCGTGATGGCGCAGCCCTGCGAGCGCACCCGGTCGCCCAGCGCCATCAACTCGGGCCAGCCGTAAACGTTGGGATCCAGCGCATTCTCGGCCGAGAAGCGCCCGGCAAAGGCAGCGGTGTCCACCCGCTCGATGACTTCGCAAAGCCCGTGGATCAGCGCCTCAACGATGTTGCCGCCCGAGGCCAGGCCGTCCGTCGATACATCGCGCCAGAGCCGCTTGGCACGACCGCGGAGCAGCAGGTTGGCGTGCACCCGGTCGAACGGGACCAGGACATCGTCACCCGACACAAAATCGGTGGCTTGCGTCCAGTCGATGCGTCGCCGTCGGCCGTCCTCGCACTGCGGCGGCGCGACCCGCTGGGGGCCGTGGGTGCCGACAACGTCCTGTAGCGTGCCATGCACCAGGTCGAGCGACGGCGTTTCGGCGACGTGGCACTCGACCGCCTCCATGATCGCCGAGACGCGCGCCGCCGCGGCCGTTGCCCCCTTGCCCTGCGCCATCGAGAGGCCGCGCGAGTTCGGCCGGAACGCCGTGAAGACCTCGATCCCGAGCCGGTCCAGACCCGTGAGCCGCGCAACCCGGGTGATGCCAAAGGCGTGCAGGTCGGGCTGCAGCCGGGCGAGCGTCGTCTCCGGGTCGGTGCCCCGGTGCGTACCCTGGAAGAACCGGGTCGGCAGCGTGACGGTCGCGCGCGCAGCCACTAGCGCGGACAACGAAGCGCCGTGCCAGAAGCCGGCTTCCGTCACTCCGGTCGGGCTGGGCATCTCGGGCTCGCTCGCTCAATCACTGAAACAATCAACCAATGTTGGCCAGGAACCGCTGGCCGAGGACGACCGGGCGAAGCACCCAGCGTCGCATACACCACAATGCACGCTACTTAACAAAGATTAGTGTTACATCACCGTGATGGATTCGAGAACCGGGGATCGCCGGCTGCCGGCGGACGTAGGTGGGGCGTGGCGATGGCGCTATGGGCGAGGGGGCGCCATCCAACGCCGTCACGCCCCGCCGATCGGATTGACGTCGTCGACAAAGCGCAGCAGGTCGGCCATCGAAAACGTACCGGGCGCGGCTGCCGGCAGCTCCGGCGCCCAGTTGGCGCGCTGCGCCATGAACGACCCGGGATCCGCCTGGATCAGGTCGAGGCTGGCCTCGGCCAGAAGGGTCGCGCCGACGGGTCCCAGCCGGTCGCCGTCGGCCAACACCGAGGCTTCCCGCAGAACGTAGAACCAAAGCGGGGTGCGGGCCTCCATGCCATGGGCCCTGGCGACCGCCCCGGCCGGGCCCACGGCGATATCGTCGGCCGTCAGGACGGGGAGGCCCATGAACTGGGCCACGTCCTGGCCACAGGGCAGGCCGAGTTGCACGCCGTGCTGCAGGATGCCGAGGGCGGTGTCGGCTCCCACGCCGCCGCCAGCGCCACCGCCGCCCGCGCTGCGACAGGCCCCGCCGCCGGGTGCGACGCGCGCGTCCAGCCGCTGGCATCGGTTGGGATCGAGCGTGCCGCCGATCTCGAAGAAGCGACGCCAGTCGATGATCCGATTGCCCGGCAGCGCCCGGAGCTTGCCGCCGGGAACGTGCCCGGTGTCGCCGATGTGGGCGTCGTCGCGTAGGTCGCCCACGATGGCGCCTGCGCCGCCCGTAAAGCCGGCCAGCAGCGCGGGCGTCGCTGCGGCGAACGGCCCGCCCGCGCGATGGACGCGGTTGTAGTCGTAGGCCGGCTGCAGCGTGGCGTGGTGCAGCGCCAGGGCCGTCGCCACCAGATCGGCCGCCTGGAAGGGCGCCTGCACATCGCGCTCGCGCCGGCCGGGGCGGCGGCGCATCTGCTCGATCAGGCCCGGGCCGACCCGCCGCTCGACATGGTCGAACAGCACAATCCACTGGTAGTGCCAGGTGACGATGCGCTTGGCCTCGTTGAACTGATCCACCCCGTCCAAATCCGGTCGCGTTGCTTCAAGATGATTGACGACCGCATTGTGAAACTTGAGGAAAGCGAGCTGAAGCTGCGCGAGCACCAGGTTGTCGTCGTTCCGCGCGTCGACGATCAGCGCGCGTCCCACGCTGTTGCGCGGCAGATCGTTGGGCAGGGGGTCGCGGATGTTCTGTCCGGTGCTGGGTGTGGTCCGGCCGAGCAGGAAGCTGTTGCTGGGCCGATAGGGGCTGCACAGCTGGCGCCCATAGAACTCGGGCCGCCGGCTCGGGTCGGCGGCGTAGAGACTGCTGAGATCCAGCGCCGGTGCCCGGTGGCCGCCGCCGGCCCGCCCGTCGCGCGCACCGTCGAGGGGCG
>JBCCMW010000036.1:0-17035 GCA_039026175.1 Pseudomonadota bacterium | reverse complement strand
GGGGGGGGGGGCGCGGGCGCGGGGGGGGGTGCCCCCCGCCCCCCCCCCCCAGCCGCAGGACGCGGCGAGCGCGCCGCCCTATGCGGTGATCGGCGACGAGAGCGTGCAGGACTTCTCGAGCCAGGACCGGGGCGGGGCGGCGCATACGCTGGGCATCTCGGTGTTCGCGTCCGAGCGCTCCTTTGCCCAGGCCAAGCAGCTGGCCGGCGCGATTTCCGATGCGCTGACGGGTGCCGCGCCGGCGCTGGCCCGCGGGCGGGTGGTGCACGTGCATTTCGTCAGCGCGCGCACCCGGCGCGAGGAGCGCGACCGGCTGCGGCGGATCGATCTGCGCTTTCGGGTGCTGGTGGAAGACGACGCCTGACGGCGGACGGCGCGCCGCAGGCCACGGGCCGGTGCGGCGAGACGGGATCCTGAACTCAAGGAGGGTGCGCGATGGCGGCGCAACGGGGCAAGGACTTGCTGATCAAGCTGGACGAGACCGGCACGGGGAATTTCGCCACCGTCGCCGGGCTGCGCGCGACGCGGCTGAGCTTTAACGCCGAGACGGTGGACGTGACGACGGCCGACAGCGCGGGGCAGTGGCGCGAGCTGCTGGCGGGCGCGGGGCTACGCTCGGCCCAGGTGTCGGGGGCGGGGATCTTCCGCGACGAAGCTTCGGACGCGGCGCTGCGGGCCGTGTTCTTCGGCACGGGTGCCGCGGATTTCGAGCTGGTGATCCCGGACTTCGGGACCGTCAGCGGCGCGTTCCAGATCACCGGGCTCGAGTATGCGGGCAATCACGACGGCGAGGCGACGTTCGAGATCGCGATGGTCTCGGCCGGGGCGCTGAGCTTCGCGGCGACGCCTTGATGCGGGTGCTAAGGCGCGATGCCTCGGCCCGGGCCGGGGCAAACGCGGCGCGGGGCGAGGTGGGCCTGGTGCTGGACGGCGTGCCGCGGCGCATGCGGCTGACCCTGGGTGCGCTGGCGGCGTTGGAGGCGCGGCTGGGGGCCGAGGGTCTGGTGGGCCTGGCCGAGCGGTTCGAGGGCGGGCAGGTGGGCGCCGCCGACCTGGCCGCGTTGATCGCCGCAGGGCTGGACGGTGCGGGGGATCCCATGGGCGAGGAGGCCGTGCTGGCGGCCGAGATCGAGGGCGGTGCGGCGGCCGCGATGCAGGCGGGCCTGGCGCTCTTGGCGCGGAGTTTCGGGCAGTGACCGAGGCGCCGGGGGCCGAGGCGCGGGGGGCCGAGGCGCGGGGGGCCGAGGCGCGGGGGGCCGAGGCGCTGGGGGGCGAGGGCCCGACGGATTGGGCCGCGCTGATGCGGCTGGGTCTGGGCGTGCTGCGCCTGGCCCCCGAGACGTTCTGGGCGATGACGCCGGTCGAGCTGGACCGCGCGCTGGAGGGTGCGGGGCTCGCGCCGCATGGGCGGGGGCTGTTGGGCATCGCGCCAGGGCGCGCGGCGCTGGAGGCATTGATGGCGCGCTTTCCCGATGCGGCGGCGGGCGCGAGAGGAGACGGCGATGCGGACGGATGAGGGCCTGGGCAATAGCCCGCAGGGCGAGCTGGCGCGGAGCCTGGGCGAGATGCGCGCGTCGAGCCAGGGGTTCGCGGGCGACCTGGCCGAACTGACCAAGCAGATGCGCGAAATGGACGCCGGCGCGCAGCGGTTGGCGCGGAGCCTAGGCGGCTCGCTGCGTTCGGCCATCGACAAGGCGATCTTCGGTGGCGCGAAGTTGGGGGACGTGCTGCGCGATCTGGCGAGCGATGTGGCGAGCCGGACGCTGAACGCGGCGCTGCGGCCGGTGCAGAACGCGCTGGGCTCGGGGGTGTCGAGCGCGGTCGGCTCGCTGGCCGGGGCCGTGGGCGGGCTGTTCGGTTTCGCCGGCGGCGGCGCGTTCTCGGCCGGGCGGGTGCGGGCGTTCGCACGCGGCGGCGTGGTCGACGGGCCGACGCTGTTTCCGATGCGCCGCGGCATGGGCCTGATGGGCGAGGCGGGGCCCGAGGCGGTGATGCCGCTGACCCGCGGGCCCGATGGCCGGCTGGGCGTACGCGCCGAGGGCGGCGGTGGCGCGCGCTCGATCGTGGTCAACATCGAGACGCCCGACGTCGAAGGGTTCCGCCGCTCGCGCGCGCAGATCGCTGCGCAGATCGCCCGCGCCTCGGCGCAGGGCCAGCGGCGGCTCTGACGGGAGGAGGCGATGGCATTCCACGAGGTGGTGTTTCCGGCCGCGATTTCGTTCGGCTCGGCCGGCGGGGTCGAGCGGCGGACCGAGGTGGTGACGCTGGTCAACGGGTTCGAGGAGCGCAACACGCCCTGGGCCGGGGCGCGCCGGCGCTATGACGCGGGGCTGGGCGTGCGGTCGCTGGACGATCTGGACGCGCTGGTGGCGTTTTTCGAGGCGCGGATGGGCCGGCTGCACGGGTTTCGCTGGAAGGACTGGCTGGACCACAAGTCCTGCGCGCCCTCGGCCTCGCCCGCAGCGACCGACCAGCCGATCGGCACGGGCGACGGGACGACGACGGCGTTTCAGTTGGTCAAGGTCTATGCGCCGGGCGCGCACCAAACCGCACGGACGATCGCCAAGCCGGTGGCCGGCAGCGTGACGGTGGCGGTCGACGGGACGCCGGCGTCGGCCACGGCGGACACGGCGACCGGGATCGTGACCCTGGCCAGCGCGCCGGCCGAGGGGGCTGCGGTGACGGCGGGTTTCCGCTTCGACGTGCCGGTGCGGTTCGACACCGACAGCATCGAGATCAACCTGGCGGCGTTCGAGGCGGGCGAGCTGCCCTCGGTCCCGCTGATCGAGGTCCGGGTCTGATGCGGGCGCTGCCGGCGGCGCTGCAGGCCGCGCTGGACAGCGGGGCGACGACGCTCTGCCGCTGTTGGCAGGTCACGCGCAGCGACGGTGCTGTGCTGGGGTTCACGGATCACGACCTGGACCTGGTGTTCGACGGGGTCACGCACCTGGCGTCCTCGGGGTTGAGCGCCGGGGCCGCGGAGCTGTCGACGGGGTTGAGCGTCGACAGCCAGGCGGTGTCGGGCGCGTTGAGCGCAGACGCGATGACCGAGGCGGATATCGCCCTCGGTCTCTACGACAACGCGCTGGTGCGCCAGTGGCTGGTGGATTGGCGCGACGCGTCGGTGCGCGCGCTGCTGGGCGCGGGGCGCATCGGCGAGATCCGGCGGACGGGCGCTGCGTTCGAGGCCGAGATCGTGGGGCTGGCCGAGGCGCTGAACCGCCCCGTCGGGCGGGTGTACCAGCGGGGCTGCGACCTGCGGCTGGGCGCGGCGCGCTGTGGGGTGGATCTCTCGGACCCGGCCTACAGCGGCGAGGGCGTGGTCAGCGCCGTGCCGGGCCCCGCGCGGGTGATCGTGACGGGGCTCACGCATCCCGTCGGCCTGTTCGCTGGCGGGCGGCTGGTCTGGCTGGAGGGTGCCAACGCGGGCCTGGTGCAGGCGGTGCGCCACCACGGCAACGCGGGCGGCGTGGTGGAGTTGGAGACCTGGGACGAGGCGCCGATGGCGGTGGCGCCGGGCGACCGGCTGCGGGCGGAGGCGGGCTGCGACAAGCGGCTGGAGACCTGTCGGACGCGGTTCGCGAACCTCGCCAACTTCCGCGGTTTTCCGCACCTGCCGGGCGACGATCACGTGGCGGGCTACCCCAGCGAGGGAGGGGCCCATGACGGCGGTTCGCTGTTCCGCGCCTGAGGCGGGCGCGCGGGTGGTCGCCGCGGCGCGCGGCTGGCTGGGCACGCCCTATCGCCACCAGGCGAGTTGCCGGGGGCAGGGGGCGGATTGCCTGGGCCTGATCCGCGGCATCTGGCGCGAGGTCGTGGGTCCCGAGCCCGAGACCGTGCCGGCCTACGGTCCCGACTGGGCCGAGACGGGGCCCGACGAGCGGCTGCTGACGGCCGCTGGGCGCTGGCTGCGGCCGGTGGCGCCGGGCGCGGACCGGCCGGGCGACGTGCTGGTGTTCCGGATGCGCACGCGGGGCTTGGCCAAGCATGCCGCGGTGCTGGTGGACGGGCGCGCGGCGGGGCCGGGGCGGCTGATCCACGCCTACTCGGGCCATGCGGTGTGTGAGACGGCGCTGTCGCCCGCCTGGGCGCGGCGTTTGGCCGGCGTGTTCCGGCTGCCGGGAGGGACGATCTGATGGCAACGGTCGTATTGGGCGCTGTGGGCAGCGCGGTCGGCGGGTCGATCGGCGGCTCGGTGCTGGGCATCGGGGCGGCGACCGTCGGCCAGGCCGCGGGCGCCATCGCGGGCGGTCTGATCGACCAGGCGGTCCTGGGCCAGGGCTCGCGCGCGGTCGACAGCGGCAAGGCGCGCAGCCTGCGCCTGCAGACCGGGGCCGAGGGCGCGCCGATCAATGCCAGCTACGGCCGGATGCGGCTGGCGGGCACGGTGATTTGGTCGACCCGGTTCCTGGAGACCGTGCGGACCGAGAACCGGGGCGGCAAGGCGACCGGCGGGCAACGGGTGCGCGAGTACAGCTACTCGATCAGCCTGGCCGTCGGGCTGTGCGAGGGGCCGATCCTGCGCGTGGGCCGGATCTGGGCCGATGGCGACTTGCTCGATACCTCGGGCCTGACGATGCGGGTGTACCTGGGCACCGAGGACCAGGGACCCGACCCCAAGATCGAAGCGGTCGAGGGGGCAGGCAACGTACCCTCGTACCACGGCACGGCCTACCTGGTGTTCGAGGACCTGCCGCTGGGTCCCTACGGCAACCGCATCCCGCAGCTCAACGTCGAGGTGTTCCGCGAGGCGGCGGACCTGGCGCTGGGCTTGGACGAGGCGGTGACAGGGGTGCCGCTGTCGGCCTCGATCAAGGGCGTGGCGCTGTCGCCGGGGACGGGCGAGTGGTCGCTGCACCCCGAGGCGCAGCGCTACGTCTATGCCGGGGGCGCGACGGCGGCGGCGAACGTCGCCAACGCGTCGCTGAAGCCCGACATCGAGGTGGCGCTGGACCAGTTGGCGGCCGAACTGCCGGCCTGCGAGACGGTGTCGCTGGTCGTCTCGTGGTTCGGCGACGACCTGCGCTGCGGGCGTTGCACGGTGATGCCCAAGGTCGAGATCGCCGGGCGCCAGAGCGCGCCGCTGGCGTGGAGTGCCGCGGGGCTGACGACGGCGACCGCGCCGCTGGTCAGCCGCGACGCCGACGATTTGCCGACCTATGGCGGCAGCCCGGCCGATGCGTCGATCATCGCCGCGATCCAGTCGCTGAAGGCCCGGGGCTACCGGGTGCTGATCTATCCGTTCCTGCTGATGGACGTGCCGGCGGGCAACGGGCTGGACGATCCCTATGGCGTGCTGGCCGAGCAGGCGGCGCTGCCCTGGCGCGGGCGGATCACGCTGGACGCCGCCCCCGGCCAGCCTGGGAGCACGGATCAGACGGCGGCCGCGGCGGGCGAGGTCGCGGCGTTCTTCGGGGCGGCGACGGCGGCGGACTTCGACCTGGGCGGCAGCTTGCCGGTGTTCACCGGGGCGGCGAACGACTGGGGCTGGCGGCGCTTCGTGCTGCACCTGGCGGCGCTGTCGGCCAAGGCCGGCGGCGTGGACGCGATCTGCGTGGGCAGCGAGCTGCGCGGGCTGACGCAGATCCGCGACGGGCGCACGAGCTTTCCGGCGGTCGAGGCGCTGCGCGATCTGGCGGGCGAGGTGAAGGCGCTGCTGCCTGGGGCCGCAGTGTCCTATGCCGCGGACTGGTCCGAGTATTTCGGCTATCGCCCGGACGACGGGTCGGGCGACGTGCTGTTCCACCTGGATCCGCTGTGGGCCGATGCGTCGATCGATTTCATCGGGATCGACGACTACATGTCTGCCGCCGACTGGCGCCACGAGACCGGGCATCTGGATGCGGCGGCCGGGGCGCCGTCGGTCTATGACCTCGCCTACCTGCGCGGCAACGTGGCGGGGGGCGAGAACTTCGACTGGTACTATGCCTCGGCCGAGGATCGCGCGGCGCAGGTGCGCACGCCGATCCACGATACCGCGCACGGCGAGCACTGGGTGTTCCGCGCCAAGGACATCGCGGGCTGGTGGTCGAACCCGCACCACAACCGCATAGGCGGGGTGCGCGAGGCCACGTCGACGGCTTGGGTGCCCGAGAGCAAACCCGTCTGGCTGACCGAGACGGGGTGCGCCGCGGTGGACCTGGCCGCCAACCAGCCGAACCTGTTCCTGGATCCCAAAAGCTCCGAGAGCGCGCTGCCCCATGGCTCGCGCGGGGCGCGGGACGACGAGATGCAGCGACGTTTCCTGCAGGCCAAGCTGTCCTACTGGGCGGATGCCGCGAACAACCCGGTGTCCGGCGTCTATGGCGCGCCGATGCTCCCGACGGACGGGATCTATGTCTGGACCTGGGACGCGCGGCCCTGGCCGGATTTCCCTAACCGCATCAGCGCCTGGGCGGACGGGCCGAACCACCGGGTGGGCCACTGGCTGACCGGTCGGGTCAGCGGCAACGGGCTGGCCGAGGTGGTGGCGGCGCTGTGCGCGCGGGCTGGGATCCTGGGCGTGGATGTCGGCGGGCTTTACGGCGTGGTGCATGGCTTTGCGCTGGAGGGCACGGCGACGGCGCGCGAGGCGTTGCAGACGCTGATGACCGTCTACGGTTTCGACGCGGTCGAGAGCGGCGGCACCGTGCGCTTTCGCATGCGCCGCGCCGGGCCTGATGCGGTGCTGACGGTCCCGGGGCTGGTTGCGGGTCGCGAGCCCGGCGAGGCGCTGAGCGTGGTGCGCGGGGCGCGTGGCGAGATCGGGCAGGCGGTGCGGCTTGCCTATGTGGACGGAGAGGACGATTACCGCATCGCGGTGGCCGAAGCGGTGCGCCAGGACGGCGGCACCGGCGTCGACGAGAGTTCAGTGAACCTGTCGCTGCCGCGCTCGACCGCGGGGTCGGTGGCGGCGCGGTGGCTGGCCGAGGCGGGCGAGGCGCAGGACACCGCGCATCTGAGCCTGCCGCCCTCGCAGTTGGCGCTGGAGCCGGGCGATGTGGTGGCGATCGAGGGCGAGGCCGGCCAGTGGCGCATCGACCGGCTGGTGCTGGGCGAGGCGATGGAGCTGACGCTGACGCGCGTGTCGCCGGCGGTACACCTGCCGCGCCCGGTGGCCGAGCATTTCGGCGACCCCGGGGCGGCGGTGCTGCCGGGGCCGTTGTCGCTGGCGCTGATGGATCTGCCGCTGGCGGACGGGGGCGAGGGCGACCATTGGCTGCGTCTGGCGGCGAGCGCCAACCCCTGGCCCGGACGCGCCGATCTCTACCGTGTCGAGGCCGAGGGATCGCTGGTCTCGATCCTCAGCGTTCGGCGCCCTGCGGTGACCGGCGTGCTGGTCGAGGCGCTGGCCGCGGGGTCGGCCACGCACTGGCAGCGGGGCAGCGTGCTGGTCGAGGTGAGCGAGACGGTGCTCTCGTCGGCCGGGCGGCTGGCGGTGCTGAACGGTGCCAACAGGATCGCGCTGCGCCACCCCGGCGGCTGGGAGATCCTGCAGTTCCGCGATGCGGTGCTGGAGGGGGACCATCGTTATCGGTTGAGCGGTTTTCTGCGCGGGCAGCGGGGCACCGAGGCGTTGGCGGCGGCGAGCCTGGCGGCCGGCGCCGGCTTTGCACTGCTGGACGAGGCGGTGACCGCGCTACCCGGCACGCTGGATGCGCTGGGGCAGCCCGTGGCGTATCGCGCCGTGGCGCTGGGCGATGCGCTGGACGACGACGCGACCGTCGAGGCGACGGCGGTGCCGACGGGAGCGGGGCTGGTGCCGTTCGCCCCGGCGCATCTGCGGGCGGCGCGTGCCGGCGACGGCGCGGTGACGCTGCGCTGGGTGCGGCGCACCCGGGTCGGCGGCGACAGCTGGTACGGCGCGGACGTGCCGCTGGGCGAGGAGAGCGAGCGCTACGCGGTGCGCGTGCGCCAGGGCGGTGTCGTGCTGCGGACGGCCGAGGTGACGGCGCCCGCGTATGTCTACGACGCCGCGGCGCAGGCGGCAGACGGCGTGACAGGTGGGTTCGAGATGGATGTGGCGCAGGTCTCGGCGGTCGCCGGGCCCGGCAGTCGGAGGAGCGTGACCATCGATGGCTGAGACGTATGCGCTGAAGGCGCCCCTGGTAGAGGCGGCGCAGGCCCAGAAGCACGTGACCGTGAACGAGGCGCTGTGGCGGCTGGACGGTGTCTTGGGTGGCGTGGCCGACAGTGTGCTGAGCGATACGGCGCCGGTCGGTGCTGCCGAAGGCTCGCTGCACGTGGTCGGCACGGCGCCTACCGGCGACTGGGCCGGACAGGCCCAGCGCTTGGCCCAGGGGCTGGGCGGTGGTTGGTCGTTCTTCGACGCGCCGGCAGGCACGGTGCTGACCGAGGCTGCGACGGGGCGCGCCTGGGGCTTTGACGGCAGAGACTGGGTCGAGGGCCGGGTGGCCGGGCGCGCCAGCGGTGCGGCGACCGTGGTGCGTGTGGTGGAGATCGACCATGCGCTGGCGAGCGGCGCTAGTTCGACGGTCACGGCGGCGGTGCCGGGCACTGCCCTGGTGCTGGGTGTCACCGCGCGGGTGAGCGAGGCGATCGGCGGTGCGGCGTCGTGGTCGCTGGGGATGGCCGACAGCAACGACCGCTATGGCAGCGGGCTGGGTGTTGCCGTGGGCTCGTATGCACTGGGCCTCACCGGCGCGCCGCTGACCTACTATAGCGCCACCGACCTGGTGCTGACGGCGGCAGGTGGCGATTTTACCGCCGGCCGCGTCTCGATTGCGATCCATGTGATTGAAATTCGCCCGCCATCGCCCTGATATCGCGCGAACGGCTGAGTGCCGAACAGCGCTTCGGAGGCGACGATGAGCGATGCGGTGGCAAGACCCGAGACCACGCGGGCAATGGCTAGTCTGGATCCCACTTGGGCGCGGATCCGCGCGGAGGCCGAGGCCTTGGCGCACGACGAGCCCGTGATGGGCAGCATAGCGCACTCGGCGGTGCTGCACCACGGCGGGTTCGAGCAGGCGCTGGCCTTCCGCATCGCCTCGAAGCTGGCGACGGCCGAGATGTCGCCGATGATGATCCGCGAGCTGGTCGAGTTGGCGATGGCGCAGGACAGCGGGATCGGGGCGGCCGCCAGGGCCGATCTGACCGCAGTGTTCGAGCGCGATCCGGCCTGCACGCGCCTGGTGCAGCCCCTGCTCTATTTCAAAGGGTTCCTGGCGATCCAGTGCCACCGCGTGGCGCACCAGCTGTGGAAATCCGGGCGGCGGGACATCGCGCTCTACATCCAGATGCGGGTGTCCGAGATGTTCTCGATCGACATCCACCCGGCCGCGCGCATCGGGCGCGGGATCATGATCGACCATGCCCACTCGATGGTGATCGGCGAGACCGCGGTCGTCGGCAACGACGTGTCGATGCTCCATGGCGTGACGCTGGGCGGCACCGGCAAGACCTCGGGCGACCGCCACCCCAAGATCGGCGACGGCGTGCTGATCGGCGCCGGTGCCAAGGTGCTGGGCAACATCAAGGTCGGCCACTGCTCGCGCGTGGCGGCGGGATCGGTGGTGCTGAAGGACGTGCCGCCGAACACCACGGTGGCCGGCATCCCGGCCAAGAAGGTCGGCGAGGCTGGCTGCGACCGACCGAGCCACGCGATGGACCACCAGTTCGGCTGGGACCGGCCGTTGGCCGAGGATATCGTGCCCGACTGTTGAGCCGGCGGTTTAGGCGGGGACGCGGCGGCGCCGGCCCTCGCGCCGGCCGCGCGCGCCCTCGCCGCCTGTGGCCGAGGGGTTGGCGGCAGCCTCGGCGGTTTTGTTGAACCGGATCCAGCCCGCGCCGTTGGCGTCGTTGTTCATCAAGAAATCGGCGGCCTTGATCGCCTCCTGCTCCTTGGACGGCGTGGCGCTTCGGGCGCCGAGGCCGATCAGCGGCGCCAGCGCGGCCGGGTCGATCCCCTCGGGGATCACCACGCCCAGCGCTTCCAGCGCCGCCACCCTCTCGGCCATCTTCTTGTCCGACGCGCCCACCTGCACGGGGTTCATGATCGCCGAGGTCATGCCGGCGGCGATGGCCATCGGCAGGAACGCGTTGTTGATGCCGTGCCGGTTGGGCAGGCCGAACGACACGTTCGACGCGCCGCAGGTCGTGTTGACGCCCAGCTCCTCGCGCAGCCGCCGGACCAGCGCGAACACCTGCAGCCCCGCCGTCTCCTTCGCCCCGATCGGCATCACCAGGGGATCGACCACGATGTCGTGCGCTTTGATGCCGTGGTCGGCCGCGCGGTGGACGATCTTGCGCGCCACCTCGAAGCGCACGTCCGGGTCGTCCGAGATCCCGGTCTCGTCGTTCGAGATCGCGACGACCGGCACGTCGTACTTGGCGACCAGCGGCAGCACGGCCTCCAGCCGCTCCTCCTCCCCCGTCACCGAATTCAGCAAGGGCCGGCCGTGCGCGGTCTCGAGCCCGATGCGCAGCGCCTCGGGCACCGAGCTGTCGATGCAGATCGGCGTGTCGGTCAGGCCCTGCACCGTCTCGATCAGCGCTTTCATCAGCGGCGGCTCGACGAAGTTGTTGTCGGCATACCGCGGATCTTCGGCCATCCGGTTCGAGAACACGGCGCCCGAGTTCACGTCCAGCACCGCAGCACCGCAGGCGACCTGCTCCAGCACGTCCTTCTGGACGGTGGTGTAATCCCCCGCCTCCAGCTCCAGGTTCAGCTTTTTGCGCCCGGTCGGGTTGATGCGCTCGCCGATCACGCAGAAGGGCTGGTCGAACCCCATGACGACGGTCTTGGACTTCGACTCGATGACGGTGCGGGTCATGGGGGTCTCGCGGCTTGGGGCGATGGGATGATCAGGTCCGGAGCGCGATCGGCGCGTCGGCCCGGCGGGTCGCCTCGCGCGCCCAGTCGGCGGTGGCAGCGATGCCGCCCAGCGGGAAGAAGTGCACGCTCTGGATCGGGAAGCCGGGGTTGGCCGCGCGGTGGGCTGCCAGGTCGCCCAGCACCTGATCGGGCGTGTGCGGCAGCACCAGGTTGGTGACGTCGGCCGCGCGCCGCTGCAGCACGCGCAGCGAGGCGCCCACGCCGCAGGTCATCGCAAACCGGATCAGCGTCTGCAGCTTGGCCGGGCCCGCGATGCCGATGTGCACCGGCAGGCCGATGCCCGCGGCGCGGATCCGCTCGGCCCAGGCGATCACCGGGTCGGCCTCGAAGCAGAACTGGGTGACGATGGCCATCTCGGCGTCCGTGCGCTCGGCAAACGCCTGCTTCCAGGCGAGTGCGGCGTCGACGGCGGCGGTCCCGCCCTCAGGGTCGATGTCGCGGTTGCCCTCGGGGTGGCCCGCGACGTGCAGTCGGCGGAGCCCCGCCGCGTCGAACGCCCCGGTTTCCAGCAGCTGCATCGCGTTGTCGAATTCGCCTTTCGGCGTGCTCACCCCGCCTGCCAGCACCAGCGCCTGGTCGACGCCGGCCTCGCCGACATAGCGCGCCAGCCAGTCGTCCAGCGTCGCGCGGTCGGCGATGAGGCGCGCGGGGAAGTGCGGCATCGGCACGAAGCCTTCGTCGCGCAGGCGCCGGGCGGTCGCCACCATCTCCTGGATCGGCGTGCCGTCGATGTGGGCGATGTAGACCCGGGTGCCCAGCGGCAGGATGTCGGCGAACGAGGCGACCTTGGCCGCGGTGCGGGGCATGACCTCGATCGAGAAACCCTCGACAAAGCCCGCCAGCTGGCCGCCCGAGGCGCTGGGCCGGGCGCTCGCCTGGCGGCGTGCAAAAAAGTCGAGGATTTTGACCATGCTGGCGTTCCTTCAGCCCCGTGGCGGCAGTGCCGCAGTGTCGTCACGCGTCGTCTCTTGCGGCCGTGTCGCCGATCTAGGCCTTGGCACCGGCCCAGCCGCCCTGGTCGATCAATGCCTTCAGCGTGGCGGTGTCGTACTCCGCCTCCAGCCGGGCGGCGACTGCATCGGCCACTGCGTCGGGCTCGCCGTCGGCCGGTTCCGGCCTGCTGCGGCGCCAGCATTCCAGATAGGCGTCGCTGTCCTTGGCGCCGACCTTCATCGCACAGCGGTCGATGGCCTGCTCGAACCGCTCGGTCAGCGGGCGCTTGGCCGCACGACGCCCCTGTTTCACGATCACCTGGGCGGGGATATCGCGCCAATAGACGATGGTCAGTTCAGGCATGCGGTATCCTCCTGTCGCACCACGGATACGGCATCCGAGGCGCCGCGTGCCGGAACGATTTCGACTAGCTAAGCGCTGTCTGCGACAGGGAAGAGGGCCGGTCACACAGGCTTGAAATGGGACAGGTATCCCGACTGCATCGTGTCGACCGGTGGGCGTGCTTGAACCGGGCCTGCGATACGCCTACAAAACCGGTGCTCGATTGGAGGTCCGCATGAGCTCGCATCAGACGCCGTCGATAAGCTTTGAATTCTTCCCGCCGAAGACCCCGAAAGCCGCCGCTGCGCTGTGGGACAGTGTCGAGCGTCTGGCGCCGCTGAACCCGAGCTTCGTGTCGGTGACCTATGGCGCCGGCGGCACGACGCGCGACCGCACGATGGCCGCTATTCTGGCGATGGTCGAACGGGCGCGGCTGGACGTGGCCGGACACCTCACCTGTGTCGGCGCCACCCGCCAGGAGGTGCTGCAGGTCGCGCGGAACTATCGGCGGCTGGGCTGTCGCCGCATTGTCGCGCTGCGGGGCGACCCGCCCGAGGGTTATGGCCACTTCACGCCGGTCGAGGGCGGGTTCGAGAGCTCGGTCGAGCTGGTCGAGGCGTTGACCGAGATGGGGGGGATGGAGCTGTTCGTCGGCGCCTATCCCGAAAAACACCCCGAAGCGGCCGACGGCGATGCGGATATCGCATATCTCAAGCGCAAGGTCGATGCCGGCGCCACGGCCGCCATCACGCAGTTCTTTTTCGAGAACGAGACCTTCCTGCGTTTCCGCGACCGCTGTGTCGCCGCGGGCATCGATGTGCCGATCATCCCCGGCATCCTGCCGGTCGACGATTTCGCCAAGATGGTCAGCTTCGCCGGCCGCTGCGGCACCTCGGTGCCGGACTGGATGCACACGGCCTTTGCCAATGCCGAGACGCGGGACGAGCACGATACCCTGTCGATCGCCATTGCGACCGAACAGTGCGACGGGCTGATCGGCGAGGGGGTGGAGCACCTCCATCTCTATACGCTGAACAAGCCGGCGCTGCCGATGGCGGTGTGCCGTGCGCTGGGCATCGTGCCCGAGCCCGCCTTCGTGGCGGCCGGGAGCGCCTGAGAGCGTCCCTGATCGGGGCGACCGAGCGTCGCCCCGCCGCATCGCCGGCGGCGATCGCGCGAAACCGACCCTTGCCCCCGTCCATGGCGCGTTCCTATTCTCTCACTCGAGAATAGGATCTGGATACATGCGCAACGTGTACGCGGGCCGAGACGGCGGGCACACCGCGCCGGCCGATGCACGGCGGCGCCCCGACAAAGAACGCAGCGATGCCGCCAGCGCGTCCCGGGATGGGACGTCATCGGCGGCCGAGGGGGCGCCCTGCGCCGCGGGCACGGCGGGGGCGCCCGGTCCGGCCGCGGCAGCGCCGCTCGGTGCGCTCGATCTTGGCACCAACAACTGTCGGCTGCTGGTCGCCCGCCCCGAGGCAGACGATTTCCGCGTGATCGACGCCTTCAGCCGGCCCGTGCGGTTGGGCGAGGGCATGGAGCGGACGGGCTCGCTCTCGGACGCCGCACAGGAGCGCGCGCTGCGGGCGCTCAGGATCTGTGCGGCCAAGCTCCGTCAGCACCGTGTCGCCGGCTCGCGCGTGATCGCGACCGAGGCGTGCCGCCGCGCCGACAACGGTCGCGCCTTCGCCCGCCGCGTGCAGCGCGAGACCGGGCTCAACATGCGCGTCATTTCGACCGAGGAGGAGGCGCGGCTCGCCGTCGCGGGCTGCGCGCCGCTGGTCGATCCCGAGGCCGAGCATCTGCTGGTCGTCGACATCGGCGGCGGGTCGACCGAGCTGATCTGGGTCGACATGTCCCACACGCCCGCCTGCAAGCGCCTCGCCCTGGTGCGCGCGCTGGCGCCGCTGATGCCGGGCGACACCTGCCAGAACGCGCGTGCCGCCGCCGCGCACATCGCCGACTGGGTGTCGGTGCCGCTCGGCGTCTCGACCCTGCACGACCGGTTCGCTGGGATAGACTGCGACCGCGCGCGCTTTGACGCGATGGCCGGGGCGTTCGGCGCCGCGCTCGTCTCGTTCCGGCCGTGCCAGCGGGTGGACCGCTGCGACCTGGGTGACCGGCTGCAGATCATTGGCGTGTCGGGGACCGCGACCACGTTCGGGGCGCTGCACCTCGGCCTCAAGGTCTATGACCGGGCCAAGGTGGACGGCATGTGGCTGGACTGCGCCGATGCCGCCGCGATCACCGAGCGGCTGATCGACCTTGGCCCCGATGGGCGGTCGCGCTGCCCGGGCGTGGGCCGTAACCGCTGCGACATGGTGGTCGCCGGGGCGGCGATCCTGTCCACCATCCTGAACCTGTGGCTGACGCGGCGGATGCGCGTCGCCGACCGGGGCCTGCGCGAGGGCATTCTCTATGGCCTGATGCACCACAACCGCCTGGCCTGCGACTGATGGCGACGCGGCGGCGGGGCGGCCCACAGGGTGGCCCCGAAGGCGGCCAGAGGGGCGGCCAGAGGGGCGGCCCCCAGGGCGGTCCAAGCGGCGGCCAGGGGGGCGGGCAGAGGGGCGGCCAGAGGGGCGGCCAGAGGGGCGGCCCGAGCGGCGGCCAGAGGGGCGGCCAGAGCGACGGCCAGAGGGGCGGCCAGAGCGACGGCCCGGAGGCCGGCGTCGCCGGCGGATCCGGCACATCCGGCGGGGCGGGTGGGCAGCGGGGGTCTGGCGGGTCGCGCGGGGCGGGTGCGGGGACCTCGGGCCCCGTGTCCCGGGCGGTGCCCGGTGCCTCGGGTCGGGCGGTGCCCGGTGCTTCGGGCCGGGGGGCGCGCGCGCTGCACGAAAAGGTAAAGACCGCCAAGGGGCGCAAGCTGTCCTCGACCCGGTGGCTGGAGCGCCAGCTCAACGACCCATACGTCAAACGCGCCCGGGCCGAGGGCTACCGCGGACGCGCGGCGTTCAAGCTGATCGAGATCGACGACAAGCACCGACTGTTGCGCGCGGGCGCGCGGGTGGTGGACCTGGGCTGCGCGCCCGGCGGCTGGTGCCAGGTCGCTGTCGCACGGACCAACGCGGACGGCGCGCGGGCGGGCAAGCCCGTCGGCCGGGTGCTGGGCGTCGATCTGCAGGAGGTCGAGCCGATCGCGGGCGCGGAGCTGATGCAGCTCGACTTCCTGGCCGAGGGAGCCGAGGACGCGGTCAAGGCCGCGCTCGCCGGGCCGGCGGACATCGTCCTGTCGGACATGGCGGCGGCAAGCTCGGGCCATCGGGCGACCGATCATCTGCGCATCGTGGGCCTGGCCGAGGCCGCGGCGCTGTTCGCCTTCGACGTGCTGGACCCCGGCGGCGCCTACGTCGCGAAGGTGCTGCAGGGAGGCACCGAGGGCAGCCTGCTGGCGATGCTGAAACAGCGCTTTGCCAAGGTTGCCCACTTCAAGCCGCCGGCCAGCCGCAAAGGGTCGGCCGAGATGTACGTGGTGGCCACCGGCTTCCGGCCGCCCGCCGCCTGAGGCACGCCCGACCAAGCGGCATCGCGGCTGGTCGCCGCGATCGGTCGTTGCATGGATCGCGTCGCCGACGGCGGTGCCCGGGAGGCCGGCGGCGGCGCGTTTGGCCGGGTGTGAAGGGGTGGGCTGAGAGAAGCCCCGCGAGGGCTTCAACTCGAGCGTGTGGCAGGGATCGGGGCGCCTCAAGGACGAGCCGGCGTTGCCGGTCGCTGCGCGATCCTTGACCCGCCCCGATCCCCGCCGGCGGCGTGCGTCGCGGCTTGGGCTGCCTCAGCGCCGGGCGTGCATCGCGAAGCCCAAGGTGTTGAGCAGGATCTGGGCGGCCAGGATCGCGGTCGCGCCGGTGCGGTCATAGTCGGGCGCCACCTCGACCAGGTCGATCCCGACCAGCGTGCAGCGCCCGGCCAGGGCCTGCAGCATCTCCAGCACTTCGTAGTAGAGGAACCCGCCGTGGCTGGGCGTGCCGGTGCCCGGCGCGATCGAGGGGCAGAACCCGTCGATGTCGATCGTGAGATACACTCGCGCCCCGGCCGGCACGCGCGCCGCCACCGCGGCCGGGCCCAGGCGGCGCGCCTGGCGCACGCTCAGGATGTCCGACCCCATGGCGCGGGCGTCGGCGTACCCCTCGCGCGCGGTCGAGCTGACGTTGCGGATCCCGACCTGGGTGAGGCCGGTCACGTACGCCCGCTCGGCCGCCCGGCGCATCGGGTTGCCGTGGCCCATGCGCACGCCGTGGCGCTCGTCCACGAAATCCAGATGCGCGTCGATCTGCACGACGTGCAGGTCGCCCTGCCCCCGGAACGCCGCGATGGCGGGGATGGTGACGGAATGATCCCCGCCGATCAGCACCGGCAGCGCACCGGCCGCGAGGGCGGCGCGCACCCCCGTCTCGATGTTCGCGTGGCTCTGCGCGGTGTCGGTGTGCACGATGTCGGCGTCGCCCATGTCGACGATCCGCACTTCGGGGCCGAGGTAGACCGCATCGTCCTCGTGGTCGTAGGCGCCCGCGTGGCCGAAGGAGAACAGCGTCGACGCCTCGCGCACCGCCCGGGGGCCGAAGCGCGCGCCCGCCCGCCACTGGGTGCCGGCGTCGAACGGCGCGCCCAGCACCGCGATGTCGGCGTCGATGGCGCTCCAATCCTCGACATACGGGCGCTTGGCGAAAGTGCAGATGCCGGTGAACGGCAGGTTGAGCCGCCCGCCCTCGTAGCCGTGGCCCGCCATCACGCGCCCGCGCTGCAGCAGACGGCGAGGGCGGCGCGGTCGAACGCCCGGGCCGGGATGCGCGCGGGCGCCAGGGTCACAGCGCGCCCGTCGACCGTGCCATCGCCCAGCGCTGTGGCGATCACCGGCGCGGAGCCGACCCCATCCGCCGCCTCCTCTGTCGCCTCAGCCGTCGCCTCAGCCGTCGCCTG
>JBCCMW010000035.1:0-17067 GCA_039026175.1 Pseudomonadota bacterium | reverse complement strand
CGGGTGTCAGGCGGCCGCCAGCGCCGCCTCGGCCGCCTGCACCAGGGCGTCGCCCACATGGCCGGCATCGTCGATGCCCACCGACATCCGGATGAACCCCTCGGTGATGCCCAGCACCTCGCGCGCTGCAGGCGCCAGAGCCCGGTGCGAACTCGACGCCGGGTGCGACAGCGTCGTCGCCACATCGCCCAGCGTGGGCGCGAACGGCACCTCGCCCGCAGCACGCAGGAACGCGTTCACCGACGCACGCCCGCCGGCCAGCCGGAACGAGACCATCGTGCCCCACTGCCCTGCCAGCACCGCCTCCGCCCGCGCGCGGTCCGGGTGGTCGGCGCGGCCGGGATAGAGCACAGCCTCGACCCCCGGGGCCCCGGCCAGCCGGTCGGCCAGCACCGCCGCGTTCGCCTGGGCCTGGGCGTGGCGCAACGGAAAGGTCGCCAGCCCGCGCTCGGCCAGCCAACAGTCGAACGGCGAGCCGGTGGTACCCCAGGTCTCGGCCGCCTCGCGGATGGCCGCGTTCAGGCTGGGATCGGCGGCCGCTGCCCAACCCAGCAGCACGTCGGAATGGCCCGACAAGAGCTTGGTCACCGAGTGCACCACCACGTCGGCGCCGCGTGCCAGCGCGGCAAAGCCGAGCGGCGTGGTGAAGGTGTTGTCGACCACCAGCAGCGCACCGTGGGCACGGGCCGACGCCGCGATCCCCGCCATGTCGGCGATCCGGATCGTGGGGTTCGACACGACCTCGACCACCACCATCCGCGTCTCGGCCCGCATCGCCGCCGCAACCGCCGCCGCGTCGCTGGTGTCGACCAGCGTGGTCGTGACACCCAGCCTGGGCAGCTCGCGCGCGACGATGCGCAGCGTCCGGCCATAGAGCTGGTCCGACGCCACCACATGGTCGCCGGCTTTGAGCACGCCCAGGAACACCGCCGCCATCGCGCCCATGCCCGAGCCTGTCACCGTGCCGCCGCCCGCAGCGGCGGGCAGCCCCTCCAGCGCGTCGATGCGCCGGGCCAGCGCCGCGGCGTTGGGGTGCCCCTCGCGCGTGTAGGTGTAGCCGTCGCTCGCCCCCTCGTAGACCGCATCCATCGCGTCGGCGTCGCGGGTTCGGTACACCACCGAGGGCCAGATCGGCGTCACCAGTGGCTCGGTCTCCATCGCCGCCAGGCGCGGGCGGAGAGGGCCCGTCGGCCCCGTCCCGCCGGCTCCGCCGCCGCGCCCGGACCGCGCCGCCTGTTCGCCGAAATCGTCCATGCCCGGTCCTCCTTGCGTGTGGCGCGCCACTCTTTCAGCCTCGCTCGGCTGTTGCAACGCGGGACGCGGCGCGCCCGGGGCAGCCGTCGTGCGACGGCCTGGGCGCGCCCCTGGGGCGGCGGGCGATGCCACAGGGCCCCAGCGCGCGCGGGACCGGCCACGACACAGCTTTTCCGGGCTTTCCTCTTGCCACGCTCGCCGTAGAGTGGAGGCGACGCACCCACGATGCAGTGATCATGACCCGCCTGCAGCCCGCCTACGCCCTGCGCCGCCCCGTCGGCCCCCCCGGCAAGCGCCCGTGAGCCCGGTCCTGCGCCTGGTGGCCGAGCGTGTGGGGCTTGGCATCCTGACGCTGATCGTGGTGTCGCTGATCATCTTCAGCGCCATCGAGCTGCTGCCGGGGGATCTGGCCGAGGAGATCCTGGGCCAGCAGGCGACGCCCGAGACGGTGGCCGCCTTCCGCCGCCAGCTCGGTCTCGATCAGCCCGCCTACATCCGCTATTTTCAATGGCTGGGCGGTGCGCTGACCGGCGATTTCGGCCTGTCGCTGGCCAACGGCCGGCCGGTGGCCGAGCTGATCGCCACCCGCCTGGGCGCGACGCTGTTCCTGGCCAGCGTCGCCGCGTTGGTCGCGGTGCCGCTGGCCATCGCGCTGGGCGTGCTGGCCGCGCTGTACCGCAACTCGCTCTACGACCGGGCGGTCAACGTCACCACGCTGTCGTCGATCTCGTTCCCCGAGTTCTTCGTCGCCTATCTCATGATCTATTTTCTGTCGGGCTTCGATGCGATTGGGATCGCCAAGTGGCTGGCCGGCTCGGACACCGCCTTTGTGTCGATGGCCGACGTCTCGCCCGGCGATCCGCTGGGCGAGCGGCTGTTCGCCATCGTGCTGCCGGTGGTCACCCTGACGCTGGTCGTGACGGCGCACATGATGCGCATGACCCGCGCGGCGATCGTGAACCTGATCACCTCGCCCTACATCGAGATGGCGCGGCTGAAGGGTCTGTCGCCGATGCGGGTGATCGTGGTGCACGCGCTGCCCAACGCGCTGGCCCCGATCATCAACGTGGTCGCGCTGAACCTGGCCTATCTGATCACCGGCGTCGTGGTGGTCGAGCTGGTCTTCACCTATCCGGGTCTCGGCCAGTTGATGGTGGACAGCGTGGCCAGCCGCGACATCACCGTGGTGCAGGCCTGTGCGCTGATCTTCGCGACGGCCTATGTGATGCTGAACCTGGTGGCCGATATCCTGTCGACGCTGTCCAACCCGCGGCTGAGGCATCGGCGGTGAGCGGGTACACCTTCCTCTATGCCATGCTGGCGGCGATCGCGGTGGCCTATGCCATCCGTGTTGCCGGCGTGCTGGGCAACGCCCGGCTGATCGCCAGCGCGCCGATCAGCGGCATCCTGGGGATCCTGATCATCCTCGCCTATGTGCTGGTCGCGATCTTCGCCGACGTGATTGCGCCGTTCGGCGAGCGCGAGGTGATCGAGGGCGCGCAGCCGTTCGAGCCCTGGGGCGATGTCTACTGGCTGGGCACCGACGGGCTGGGCCGCGACATGGCCTCGCGGCTGATCTATGCGACGCGCAACACGGTGGGCATTGCGTTCCTGACCACCGCGCTGGCCTTCGTGGCCGGGGCCGTGCCCGGGCTGATCGCGGCAGTCACGGGCGGGTGGATCGACAACCTGTTCTCGCGCACGGTCGACGTGCTGATGGCGATCCCGCCGCTGATCTTTGCGCTGTTGTTCCTGACGATCCTGGACAAGTCGTTGATCAACCTGGTGATCGTGATCGCCATCATCGAGGCGACGCGCGTCTATCGCCTGGCCCGCGCGGTGGCGGGTGGCGTGGTGGTGATGGACTATATCGAGGCCGCGCGGCTGCGCGGCGAAGGTCTGCCGCGGCTGATCGGTGTCGAGATCCTGCCTAACTGCCTCGCCCCGTTGCTGGCCGAGTTCGGGCTGCGCTTCTGCTTCGTCATCCTGCTGATCTCGGCGCTGTCATTCCTGGGCCTGGGCATCCAGCCGCCCACGGCCGACTGGGGTGCGATGGTGCGCGATACCGCGACGCTGATCACGTTCGGCGACGTGACGCCGCTGCTGCCGGCGGCGGCCATCGCGCTGTTGACGGTCGCGGTCAACTTCGTGGTCGACTGGGCGCTGAGCCGCACCAGCGGGCTGAAGGACTGAGCCATGGCCACCAGCCTCGACAAGAAGGGCCAAGCAGAGCCGCCGCTCCTCAGCATCCGGAACCTGACGATCCGGGGCGACACCGACGACGGCCCCATCACCATCGTCGACGGCGTGTCGATCCACGTGCACCGGGGCGAGGTCCTGGGCCTGATCGGCGAGAGCGGGGCCGGCAAGTCGACCCTCGGTCTCGCGGCGCTCGGCTACTTTCGCGCGGGGTGCCGGCCGGACGGCGGCCAGATCCTGTTCGACGGCACCGATCTCCTCGGCCTGAGCGATGCCAAGCGCAGCGCGCTCCGCGGCGCGCGGCTCGCCTATGTCGCCCAGTCGGCCGCGGCCAGCTTTAACCCCGCGCACCGGCTGACCGCGCAGGTGACCGAGGTCGAGCGCGTGGTGCTGGGCAAGAGCAACGGCGACGCCGGAGAGCGCGCGGTCGAGATGTACGGCCGGCTGCAGCTCCCCGACCCCGCCCACATCGGCGCGCGCTTCCCGCACCAGGTCTCGGGCGGGCAGCTCCAGCGCGCGATGACGGCGATGGCGATGGCGCCCTCGCCCGATCTGATCGTGTTCGACGAGCCGACGACGGCGCTGGACGTCACGACCCAGATCGACGTGCTGGCCGCCATGCGCAGGGCGACGCGCGAGCTGGGAGCGGCGGCGATCTACATCACCCACGATCTGGCCGTCGTGGCGCAGATGGCCGACCGCATCCACGTGCTGCGCTATGGCAAGACGGTTGAAGAGGCGCCGACCGCGCAGATGCTCTCGTCGCCCCAGGCCGACTACACCAAAACCCTGTGGGCCGTCCGCCAGCACCAGCGCCCGGTTCAGGCCGCGCCCAACGCCGCCGCGCCGCCCGCCGCCGCGCTGGAGGGCGTGACGGCGGCCTACGGCAACAACACCGTCCTGCACGATGTCTCGATCCAACTGCACCGGGGCCAGACGGTGGCGGTGGTGGGCGAGAGCGGCTCGGGCAAATCGACCGCCGCGCGCGTCTTTACCGGGCTGCTGCCCCCCGTCGGCGGCCGCGTGACGCTGGGCGGCCAGGGGGTGGCGCCGCGCTTTACCGATCGTCCGCGCGACCAGTTGCGCACGCTACAGATGGTCTATCAGTCCGCCGATACGGCGCTGAACCCACGGCTCAGCGTGCGCGAGATCGTGGGCCGACCCGCAGCCTTCTACGGCGGCCTGTCGGGCGCGGCGCTCGAGAAGCGGGTGCGCGGTCTGCTGGAGATGATCGAGCTCGACCCCGACATCTTTATCGACCGCCGGCCGCCCGCGCTCTCGGGCGGGCAGAAACAGCGCATCGGGCTGGCCCGCGCCATCGCCGCCGAGCCTGTGGTGCTGATCTGCGACGAGGTAACCTCGGCGCTGGATCAGATCGTGGCCGACGAGATCCTGAAGCTGATCGACCGGCTGCAGCACGAGCTGGACCTGGCGGTGATGTTCATCACCCACGACCTGGCCACCGTGCGCGCCGTCGCCGACCATGTGGTGGTGATGCAGCATGGCCGCGTCGTCGAGCAGGGCGCCAAGGGGGCCGTGCTGACCCCGCCGCACGAGCCCTATACCGAGACGCTGCTCGCCTCGGTGCCCGAGATGGACCCCGAGTGGCTGACCCGCGTGCTGGCCGAGCGCCAGGCGTGAGTGCCAGGCAGGCGCACCAGGCGTGAGCGGCTGGCGTGAGCGCCGGGCGTGAGCACCGGGCCACGGCCTGCCGCAGGGCAGCGCCGCGGGCCGCCAGCGGGTCGGGTGGCCGTGGCCCAGTGGATCGGCCGAGACATCCGACCCCCCATGCCGGTTCACGCCCGGAGCCCTGTGATGCGTGACGATCGAAAGAAACAGAGGAGCCTGAGGATCGCCCGGCGAGGCGATCTGAGCCGGCCGCGCTGCTAGGTCCCGGGAGCGATGCCGCCGGGCACGGGGCGCAGGCGGGGCTTGCCCGTGCGGCGCGCCGGATCGGCCCCAGTTATCGCCCGCTCCTCGCCGGCCTCGCCCGCGGTGTGGGACGACGCCCGCGGGGTTGGGTTGTCGGCCGCCAGGCACGGCCGTGACGCGTTGCCCGCAGCACGCTGGTGCTGCTCGCGCCGGGCGCGGCGCAGCTCGCCCTCGGCCACCGGCGCCAGCCCTGCGACCAGGCTCAGATCCTCGCGCGTCCACGAGCGGCGCTCGGCCTCGCCCGCCGCCAGCACGCCGACGCGCCGCCCCTCGACATAGAGCGAGACGCCGAGCAGCGCGCGCAGCGCGCCGGGCACGGGCGGCGTGCCGATCCCGGTGCCGACGTCGGCGCCCTGCCCGCCTACGCGGTGCAGATCGGCGACCGCCCACTGGCCAAGCTCGGGGGCGGCCAGCATCGCCGCGGCCTCGGAGCCCAGCAATGGCGCCGCATCCTCGCCCACCGCCAGCGCCAGACCGTCGGCCGCTACCGTCGTCAGCGCGCGGCCCTGCACTAGCAGGATCGCCGCCGCCGGCACGGGCAGCGCGTCGCGCATCCGGTCCAGCAGGAAGGCCAGAACCACGCGCCCCTCGTCATCGAGCTCGGCCCGAGGCGGCAGCCACAGCCCGCCCCGCGGACGCCGGGGAGACTGGGGCCAGGGACGCTGGGGCCAGGGAGGTTGGGGCACGGGAGACTGGGGCCGGGAGGGCGGCACCGCCGGCCGCTCGATCGGCAGCCCGACGGGCGGCGACGCGACGGGCGGCGGCGCGATCGATGCGAGCGCGGGATACCCCTCCGCTCCCTGCCGGCGTGGCGGCGATGCATAGGCATCCATGCTCAATCTCCCCCGATAGACGCGCCATGAAGCTTGAGCGTGTCTTTCAGCAAAGGCTTTCGGGGATTTTGCCAAACGTGGTTAGTCCCGGCTTTGACATGCCCCGCCCCCGCCGCAACACTGCCTGATGCTGGGCGCTTCCGCGTCGTGGATGCCCGTCGCCGCCAACCCGCCGCAATCAGTTTCGCCATGCCACGATCCGCCCTGTTCGAGAGAATCGAGGACTGGACCGCTGCCTACGACAACCGCGCTGCGGTGGCGGGGTTCGAGGCCTATCTCAAAGCCTGGCAGCGCAGTGCCGAGGCGGCGGCGGACGCGCTGGGCGCGCGGCTGAGCGTGCACGCCTACGGGCCGCACGCGCGCCAGCGTTTCTTCCTGGCCCGGCCGGCCGAGGACGCGCCGCGCGGGTTGGCGGTGTTCGTGCACGGCGGCTATTGGCGCACGCTGGAGCCCGAGAGCTTTTTGCACCTGGCGCTGGGACCGCTGGCGCGCGGTTTCGCGGTGGCCCTGCCCGGCTATCGGCTGGCGCCCGAGGTCGCGATCCCCGAGATCGCGCGCGACGTGGCGACCGCGCTGACGGCGGCGGCCGCGGCGGTTGCGGATGGGCCGATCCTGCTGGCCGGCCACTCGGCGGGCGGGCACCTGGTCGCGCGCCAGGCCTGCAGCGCCTTCCCCCTGCCGGCGGAGGTGGCGGCGCGGCTGGCCCACGCGGTGACGATCAGCGGCCTGCACGATCTGCGCCCGCTGCTGGGTGCTGCGGTGAACGAGGATCTGCGACTGGACCTTGCAACGGCGGCGGCCGAGAGCCCCGCCTTGCTGCGCCCGCGCGCGGACCTGCCGATCACCGTGTGGGTGGGGGCCGAGGAGCTGCTCGCTTTCCGCCGCCAGGCGCTGCTGCTGGCGACGGCCTGGCATGGGCTGGGTGCCCCGATGGCGCTGGTCGAGGATGCGGGGCGGCACCATTTCGGCATCCTGGATACGCTGGCCGAACCCGAGGGCGCGCTGACCGCCGCGCTGTTCGCGCCGTTGGACGGCGGCTGACGCTGCGACCGAAGCGGCGGCTGAGGCGGTGGCGGCGGCTGGGACGGCAGCTGGGGCCGCCCGGTCGCGCCGCGTGACTGTGCGCTGGACGACCCGCGCCGCGGCGGGCGATAAGCCGGGCGATCCCGTCTTTGCCCGGAGCCCGGCCATGACCCCGATCTTTGTCCAACTGCGGTGCGCGCCCGGGCGCACTTACTGGGTCGCCGACACGATCTGGGACCGCGAGATCGTGTCGGAGCTGTACTCGACCTCGGGCGACTGGGACCTGTTGGCCAAGATCTACGTGCCCGAGGGACAGGACATCGGCCGCTGGCTGGCCGACCATCTGTTGGACATCCCGGACATCCAACGCTCGCTGACGACGCTGACGTTCAAGGCGTTTTGAGCGGGCCGTCGGCGCCGGTCAACGCGGGGCGGCGGGGTTGGCGGCCGGCTTGGCGCCGGGCGTCTGCGGCGTGTTGCCGGGTGCGGCGACGGCCGCGCGGCGGGGCAGCGCGGACTCGACCACGTGCAGCAGCCAGAAGCTGCCGTCCAGGCCCACCGCACTGTCGCACCAGACGCCGTGCAGGCCGGCCACCGGGGCGGGCAGCGGATCGACATCCTCCGCCGCGACGGGCTGGGCCGCCCAGAACGCGGCCACGGCCGTCGCGGCATCCGGTGCCGCAGCCTGCGAGTACACCGTCGATCCGTGGTGGTTCACGATGAAGGTGAAGACCCGCATGGCACCCCCGCTGCCGCCGCCGAACCCGCAGAGCCGCAGGATCGGCGCGAAAGCTTAAGGGAGCGTCAGGGCAGCAGGGCAACCGGGCGACTGCGCAACCGACTGGGCGACCGACTTGGCGACTGACTTGAAGACTGACTGGGCGACCGGGCCGCTTCGCGGGATCAGCTCAGTCAGGCGCTTCGCGCGCTTTCGGCCTGCTGCTCGACCTTGGCGAGACCCGTCAGGTGCGCGACGTTGCGGGCAAAGATGCGCAGGTGCGCCATCGGCCGGGCCTTGACCAGTTCCTTGTTCATGTAGGCATCGAAGGTCAGCTCCTGGATGTCGACGTCGCGGCAGAGATAGACGAAACGCTCGCGCCGCTCGTCCGAGCCGTACCAATAGTCCTGCATCTTGCCGAGGATCCAGAACACGCCGCCGTGGGCGCGCATGAAGCGCCGGCGCGCGCGCCGCAGCGCGGCGGGCTGGCGGGTGGTCAGGTACTCGTCCACCGCGTCCGCCGCCAGGCGCCCGCCGTACATGGCGTAGAAGATCCCCTCGCCCGAGGACGGCGCGACCACGCCCGAGGCATCGCCCGCCAGCACCACGTCGCGCCCGTTGTCCCAGATCGGCAGGGGCTTCAGCGGGATCGGCGCGCCCTCGCGGCGCAGGGTCTCGCACGCGTCCAGCCCGGTGCGGCGGCGTAGGTCCGCGGTGGCCTTCTTCAGGTCCCGGTCGCCGTCGCCCGTGCCCATGCCGATCGAGGTGCAGGGCCCGTGCGGGAACACCCAGCCATAAAAGTCGGGGCTGATCGCGCCGTCATAGACGACGTCGCACTGCAGCGGGTCGAAGTCGGCCGGGATCGCTGGCGGCCGATCCACCGCCTCGGCGCCCGGCGAGCGGACGATTTCGTGGTAGGCAAAGACGTAGCGGCCCTCGTCGGCGCGGCGGATCGCCTGTTTGGCGACCTGGCTGTTGGCCCCGTCGGCGCCGATCACCGCGCGGGCGCGCAGCTTCATCGGCGCCAGGCGCGGCCCGGTCTTGACGCGGTAGCAGACCAGGGCCGTGCCGTCGTCGTCGCGCTCCAGCCGCAGATAGGTGCCGCGGTGACGCTCGACCCCCGCGGCCTCGGCCCGGGCGCGGAGCCAGGGGTCGAACTCGCCCCGCTCGACCATGCCGACATAGCCGTCCTTGATCGGGATCACGACCTTAGCGCCCGAGGGGGCGACCATGCGCGCGCGTTCGATCCGGGCGACCAGCAGGTCCTGGGGGATGTCGAACATGTCGATGGCGCGCGGCGGGATGGCGCCGCCGCAGGGCTTGATCCGCCCCTCGCGGTCCAGGAGCGCGACCTTGCGCCCGGCCTTGGCCAGCTCATAGGCCGCGGTCGCGCCGGCCGGGCCGCCGCCCACCACCACGACATCGTAGATCGTCTGGTCGGCACGCTTGAGGGGCGCTGTCGCCATGGTCATTCTCCCGCGACGACGCCGTCCGGTGCCCCAGCGTCGGGGGCGGGACGGCGCGGAGTGGCTTTGGGCGTATCGGCGACGCCGCGCGCCGCGGCGAGCTGGCACCCGGCCCGCGCGGCCAGCACGGCCGACACCAGGAACAGGCAGCCCTCGCCCGCGAAGACGGCGGCATAGGCGGTCTCGATCTCGGCCGCGACCAGGCGCGCGACGTCAACGGCACCGGCGCCGATCAGGTTGCCGAGGCCGAAGCCGATGGCCTGGGCCGCGCCCCAGAGACCCATGCGCGTACCTGCGCCGCCGGTCCCCTCGGTCGCCAGCGCCATCATCGCACCGATCGCGGCCACGGCGAAGGCGCCGTTCGAGAAGCCGAGGGCGAAGACATTCAGATCCAGCGGCCAGGCCCAGCCCTGGGGCGCCAGCTTGGCGCCGAGCGCCAGGCCCATCAGCGCCAGCGCCGAGGCCGCGCAGCCGCCCACCGTCCAGGCGCGCAGGAAGCTCGGCCGCCCCCGGCCCCAACGGCTGGCGACGATCCCCGTCAGCAGCATGCCGACGAACACGCCCGCGTGCTGCAGCCCGGCCAGCGACGTGCTCTCGCCCGTGGTGTAGTCGAACACATGGCCGGCGAAGGGCTCCAGGATCAGGTCCTGCGCCGAGTAGGCCAGCATCGAGACGAAGACGAAGATCGAGAAGCGCCGCGCCGCGGGGTCCGCCCAGGTGGCGGCCAGCGCGGCGCGGAAATCGGTCTTTTCTTCTTTGCTGGGCGCGGGTGCCGCTTGCGGGGCTGGCCGACGTTCGATCCCGATCGTGCCGACCACGGCCAGCAGACACGCGACCACACCGATCCCGCCCGCCACGGCCATCAGTCGCGCGGGGCCGAACGGGTCCAGCTGGCTGCCCGCCACACCCGCCGTCACCGCGATGCCCGCGATCATCATCAGCCAGGCCAGCGTCGCCGCCCCCGGCCGCCGCGCGGGCGCCGTGCGGCACGCGATCAGCGCCAGCAGGTTGGTCCCGGCCATGCCGACGCCCAGACCGATCGCCACGAACGCCAGCACCGCGGACGCTAGGCCCAGCGCGGGCATGCTGGCCGTCAGCACCGTCGCCGCCGCTGCCCCAAAGCCGCCGCCCGCCAGCAGCGCGACACCGCCCAGGATCCACGGCGTGCGCCGCCCGCCCCGGTCAGCCTGCCAACCCCAGCGCGGGCGGCTGAGCTGTACGGCATAGTGCAGCGCGATCAGCACGCCGGGCACCATCGCCGGCAGCATTAGCTCGACCACCATCACGCGGTTCAGCGTCGAGGTCGTGAGCACCACCACCGACCCCAGCGCCACCTGCACCAGGCCAAGGCGGAACAGCGAGAACCACGAGAGCCAGGGGCCGCCCGCGTCCTCGTCCGCGCCGGGCACGGCGTCGATCGCGCCGCTCATGCGCCCGCTCCGCCGCCGGCGCCGAGCGCGAGCGCCGCGGCCATCATCCCCAGCACGTAAGGCACCACGCCCGTACCGTTATACCCGGGCGCGCGCGCCGCCGGGTCGGCCAGCAGCCGGGGCATCATCGCCCCCTGCACCGCCAGCGCCAGGGCCACCGCTGCGGCGTGCCAGCCATGCCCCATGTCCGCCAGCAGCCCGATCACCGCCAGCTGCGGCAGCACCATCACCACACAGGCGACGCGCGCCGCCCGGTCGGGACCCAGCTGCACCGGCAGCGAGCGGATGCCGAAGCGCCGATCCCCCTCGATCGCCTTGAAATCGTTCAATGTCATGATCCCGTGTGCGCCTAGGGCATAGAGCCCGGCGATCGCCCAAACCTCGGCGCGCGGGGCCGCCCCGGCCATCAGCGCTGCCCCCGTGATCCAGGGCAGCCCCTCGTAGGCGAGGCCGGTCGCCGCCGCCCCCAGCCAGCCGTTCGCCTTGAGCCGGAAGGGCGGCGCCGAGTAGGCCCAGGCAAGCGCCGCCGCCACGATGGTCGCGCCCAAGCCCCAGGGCCCGAGCAGCGCGCCCAGCGCGAGGCCCGCACAGGTCCAGAGCAGCGCGATGCGAAAGCCCCAGTCCCCGGGAATCCGGCCCGAGGGGATCGGGCGGTGCGGCTCGTTCACGGCATCGACGTCTCGGTCGTACCAGTCGTTGGCTGCCTGGCTCATGGCGCAGACCAGCGGACCCGCCAGCAGGAGACCGCCGACGAGGACCCAGACGCTGGAGAGCTGGCCCGAGGAGACCGCGCCGCAGGCGAAGGCCCACATCGGCGGGAACCAGGTGACGGGTTTCAGCAGTTCGAGCACGGCGCCCGCCTCGGGCCAGCCCGCCTGGGCGGCGAGGCGGCGGAGCGCGCGGGGGCGGCGGGCACCCGACCGGGCATACGGGGCAGACGGGGCAGACGGGGCACCGCTGGGCGGCCCTGCGGCGCCGGGGTGGGCCGCGATCTCGGCCGCGGTCCCCTCCTCTGCGTCGCGGCGGTTCGCCCGGCGACGCGCATCGCGCGGGCGGGGCACGGCCCAGCGCACGCGGAAGCCTATGGGGTGATTGACCGGCATGATGTAAAGGATTGTAGACACGGCTTCCGCAGGGTGGAAGTCCTGAAATCGAGTTTGATGGATACTTCGTGGCAAGCCGCAACCGACGGGCGCGTGGCCCTCCGTCGGTCCCAGGATCGTGCCAGGGCCGCGCCGGGTCGTGCCAAGGTTCCACGGTCGTGCCAGGGGCGCGCCGGCGTCCTGCCAGGGGCGCGCCGGCGTCGTGCCGGGGGCGCGCCGGGGTCGTGCCAGGGGCGCGCCGGGATCGTGCCGTCGATAGGGCGCGTGCGCGCCGGCCAGCGGCGCGCGGTGGCTCAGCCCTGGGGCGGTTCGCGGCCGCTGCCGTTGCCCGGGGTGCGGGCCGGCTCGGCGCCGCTGTCCTCATTATCGGACAGGTCGCGCCGGCCAAAGCGGCGGAGCTTGACGTACAGGCTCTGGCGCGACAGGCCCAGCATCTCGGCCGCCGAGGCGCGGTTGTCGTTGGTCATCTCCAGCGCCGCCTCGATGTACATCTTCTCGATCATCTCGGTGGTCTGGCGCACCAGGTCCTTGAGCGACACGCGACCCACCAATTCGCCCAGCTGATCGGCCGAGGGCGCCATCACGGGCTGGCGCGTGGCCGACGTGACGGCGCCCAGCGCGCCGCCCATCCCCGTCGACCCGGCCGCCGTGCCGAAGCGGCGGCGCACGTCGCGGATCGAAAAGGCGAAGATCGACGACGGCTCGCCCGAGGCGCAGGCCGAGATCTCGACCTCGGTCTCGCTGCCATAATCGCCGCGCAGCGTGGTGGCGAACAGGCGCACCGTGCCGTGCTCGCGCAGGTTGGCCAGCAGCACCCGCAGGTCCACGCCCGGCCGGCCCAGCCAGCGGTCCAGCGTGTCGCCGCGGGTCTGATCCTCGGTCGGGATCTCCGCCATCTCGAGAAACGCGGGGTTGCAAGCGATGATCGTGCCGTCCGGCCGGGTCAGCACGAACCCGTCGGGGTGACGCGAGACGATCTCGGTCCAGTCCGGCCCTTCGTAACGCGGCGCGGTGACCACGGTGTCGTCCAGCCGCAAAAGGCGGACGAGGAAGACCCACGTGCTTTCCTGGCGCAGCAGCGAAGCCGAGACGCGCCAGAATTCGCTGCGCCCCGACAGCTTGAGCTCGGCCTCGTCGGCACGGCCGGTGGCGCGCACGGTGGCCAGCAGCCGATCCACCTCGCCAGCGTGCTGACTGTCCACACAGTGGGCAAAGGGGCGGCCGACCAGGCCCGAGGTCCCGCCCTCCAGCATCCGCAGCGCCGCGCGGTTGGCCTCCAGCACCTTGTCCGAGGCGCCGTCGACCACCAGCAGCGGCTCGTCCGAGAGCTGGAACAGCAGGCGGTAGCGGGTCTCGAGATGACGCAGCCGCGTATAGTCGTGCTCGAGCTTGTGCTGCGCTTCGATCAGCCGCTGCTGCAGCGACGAGATGGTCCGCAGGTCGCGGCCGAAGGCGACCAGCCGCTGATCGCGCCCGATGCGCAGCGCCGAGTACAGCACCGGCACGTCGGTGCCCGTCGCGGTGGGGTGGTTGACCTGGCGCCAGCGGGTGCGGTCCGAGGTCAGCGCCTCCTGGATCAGCGCCTCGATCTTAGGGCGGCTCTCCTCGGTCACCGTCTCCACCCAGGGGCGACCGCGCCACGTCTCGTGCCCCGTGAGGGCGAACTCGCGATGATCGACGGCCAGGTCGCGGATCAGCCCATCCGCGTCCACCACAAGGGCAATGTCGGCCGCGGTGGCGATCAGCCGTGCAGCCGCCTCGGCGTTGATATCGCCGAGCGACTGCTGTGGCGCCGCGAAATTCTTCACCGCGTATCCCCTCCCGACGCTTCTCCGCCCCCTTGCAGCGGTCCCTCCAGCCGGTGCCCGGGCCCCCCGGCCCCGGCGTCTCGGCACTGTGCGACTTGGTTCCCTGTGCCGTGCCCAGCGCGCGAAGCGAGCGCAGGGTCGCGGCAGATTGTCCCGCCTACTCGGGCGGTGTCTGCACCATCGCCACCGCCACGGCAATTGCGTTGGTGCTATCGATTGCAAGCGCGTCCGCGCCCAGCTGGGAGGCGCGCTCCGGCTGGCGGAGCAGGGCCGCACCGCCGACCATGATGCGCATCCCCGGATTGCGCGCGACCCGGCGCAGTGCGCCGATCAGCGCCGGCAGGCGCGGCAGGAAGCGATCCGCCGCCACCGACAGCCCGACCACGTCGTAGCGCTGGGCCGCGCACTGGGTCATCAGCGCTGCGGCATCGTGCGTCTCGGCCCGGCTCACGTCCCAGCCCGCACGCTCGAACGCGTCGGCCACCACGGCGATGCCGAAGCTGTGTTGTTCGCCCGGAGCGTTGGCCAACAGGATGGTCGGCATCACCTCGCCCGCACGCGGCGGGCGCGGTGGGTCGACGAGGCGCATCTCGCGCATCATTTCGGCCAGGATGCCCATGCCGTAGGTCACGCGCACGAAGTCGCAGCTGTCCTCCTCCCACATCGAGCCGAGGCTCCGGGCGACCGGGGTCAGCAGCTCTTCGGCCAGGCGTTCGACCCGCATGCCGGCGGCCACGCACTGCCGGCCGAGCAACATCGCGCCGTCGCTGTCGCCGCGGAGGAGGAGGCGCATCAAGAGATCGCGCTCGGCGTCGCCGGGGACCGGCGCGCTGCGCCGCGCCTCGCGCACCAGCACGGGGATCACGGCCTGCGAGAGGGTCCGCGCCACGGCCAGCAGGGGCAGCGGTGTCGAGCGGTCGACCAGGGTCGCCTGGGCGGCATCCAGCGCCGCCGTCTCGGACGCCACGAGCAGCGTGTCGTGATCGGCGTCGCCTGCGGCACCCGGCACGCCGCCCTCGGCCGGCGGTGCGGCGTCGTCGCGGGCGGATTTGGCGCCTTTGCGCGCCCGCTTGGCGGCAGGGGGCGAGACAGCGGGCGGCGAGGCGGCCGCATCCGGGCCGTCGGCCGCCGTGGAATCAGTTTCCGAAACCGCGCGCTGGGACGAAGACGACGACGTGCGGCCGGAGCCGCCGTTCCGCTTATCCTCGCTTGCCTGCTTCATCGGACTTCGGGCTTCCACGCCGCGGGGGAGAGTAATGCGGTCGCCGACAGGGCGCCGGCGGGCAGGATCGGCCCAACCCCCCGGTCGCGGGCCGCAGTATCGTCGCGCCGTCATTCCGGAACAGCCGCAGGTCAGAGACTCACACGGAATTGTTTCCAGAATATGGAAGTGTTCGCACAGGGCCCGAAGATAAGCAAGTCACCCGTCGAAAGTTTCGAAAAAAAATGCCCACTTTCTGATTATTACTGCTCGAAACAGAAATAATCGGTCGGTTTGGTGCATTTCCTGCAAACCGCGTCAGACGCTCAGATCGTCAAGTTTAGTTGACACTCATCGGCCCGCCCGGCTAGCCTCCAGAGACGATGCAAAGCCCGCCTGACACCGAAGTCCCGTTCACCGCGAGCCAGCGCCCGCAACCGCCCTACGCGCGCGCGGGCCGGCGCGACACGGCGGACACGAACGCACCGGCGCCCGTGCGGCGGGTGTCACGTCCGCTCTACACCGCGGCCGAGCGCCGCCGGCGCGATGCGACAATTTGGACAATAGTCCAGGGCATTCTGGCCCCCCTGCAGTTCGTCGTTTTCCTGGTCAGCCTGGTGCTGGTTTGCCGCTTTCTGGCGACCGGGGCGGGCGAGCAGGCGGCCGTGCTGTCGATCGTGCTCAAGACCGCGATCCTGTACGTGATCATGGTCACCGGTGCGATCTGGGAGAAGGTGGTCTTCGGCCGCTACCTGCTGGCGCCCGCGTTCTTTTGGGAGGACATGGTCTCCTTCGCGGTGATCGCGCTGCACACCGCGTACCTGGCGGCGCTGTTGGCGGGCTGGGGCTCGGCGCATGCGCAGATGGCGATCGCGCTGGCGGCCTACGGGCTCTATGCCGTCAACGCCGCGCAGTTCCTGCTCAAGCTCCGCCGCGCGCGGCTGGAGGGGCCGGCGCCCAATGCAGCTACCGACGCTGCCCCCAATGCTACCCTGGGCGCTGCTCCCAGCGCGGCAGCGTTCGAGGGGGCGGGCTGATGGCCTACGGCGAACCCACCCTCGGCTGCGCCGTCGCCCCCGCCGCGGGGCCCACCCAGCGCCCGGTGCTGCGCGAACACGGCCAACGCAACGTGTTCTGCGGCCTGACGGGCATCGTGTGGCTGCACCGCAAGATCCAGGACGCGTTCTTCCTGGTCGTCGGCAGCCGCACCTGCGCGCACCTCATCCAGTCGGCCGCGGGAGTGATGATCTTCGCCGAGCCGCGCTTTGCCACCGCGATCATCGACGACCGCGACCTGGCGGGCCTGGCCGACGCCAACGACGAGCTGGACCGCGTGGTCGACGAGCTGCTGGAGCGCCGGCCCGACATCAAGCTGTTGTTCCTGGTCGGCTCGTGCCCGTCCGAGGTGATCAAGCTCGACCTCGCGCGCGCCGCCCAGCGGCTGAATTCCTGGCACGCGCCGGCCTGCCGGGTGCTGAACTACTCGGGCTCGGGGATCGAGACGACGTTCACCCAGGGCGAGGACGCCTGCCTGGCCGCCCTGGTGCCCGAACTGCCCGAGGCGGAGACGGGGGCAGAGGCGGGGGCAGAGGCTGGGGCAGAGGGCGCGCCCGGCCTGCTGGTCGCCGGCGCGCTGGCCGAGGTGGTTGAGGACCAGTTCGCCCGGCTCTTTGCAGCCCTCGGCATCCCGGCGCAGTTCCTGCCGCCGCGCCAGGCGTCGGACCTGCCGGCCGTGGGCCCTGGCACCCGGGTGCTGCTGGCCCAGCCCTTCCTGGCCGAGACCGCGCGCCTTCTGGAGACCCGAGGCGCCACGGTGCTGGAGGCACCCTACCCCTTAGGCGCCGAGGGCACGACTGCGTGGCTGCGCGCCGCGGCCGACGCGTTCGGCGTGGCCGAGGCCGCGTTCGAGGGCGCAGTCGCCGCGCCCCGCGCCCGGGCCGAGGCGGCGCTGGCCGGCCACCGGGCCGAACTGGCCGGCAAGCGCATCAGCCTGTTGCCCGACAGTCAGCTGGAACTGCCGCTGGCGCGGTTCCTGGCGCGCGAGATCGGCATGGAGCCGGTCGAGGTCGGCATGCCGTACCTGCACGCCGCCCACCACGG
>JBCCMW010000034.1:0-17095 GCA_039026175.1 Pseudomonadota bacterium | reverse complement strand
GGGACGCGGCTCCACCTCCTGTTGTTCATCGCCGAGCTACCGGCCGACGTCCTCCAGTCCGCCGTCCCCAACGACGAGAAACACCGCCATTTCGGCGGCGGCCAGACCCTGGTGTCGCTGGAACTGCCGCCCGGGACGCACACGCTGCATCTGGTGCTGGCCGATCACCTGCACGTGCCGCACGATCCCCCGGTGATGTCCGAGCGGATCACGATCACGGTGAAGTGAGCCGCCGCAGCGCGCCGGTGATGTGAGACGCCGCAAACCGCCGGGCGCGTCGGGCAGCGCAACGCGCCGGGCGCGTGAGGCGCAGCAACGGGCCCGGCGGGGGCCGGTTCAGCGTCGCTGGAACACCACCAGCCGGTTGTCGGCGGGCATGGTAACCACGCCGGGCCCGCCGAAGCCCGCAGCCGCCGCGAGGGCGGTCAAAGCGTCCAGATCGCGGATGCCGAAGCGGGGATCGCGCGCCTTGAGTTGCGCGTCGAAGCGGACGTTGCCATCGCCCGTGTGCGCCCCGCCCCGCATGAACGGGCCGTAAAACACGAGCCGCCCGCCCGGGGTCAACGCCCGGCCGGCGCCTGCCACGATGCCCTCGGCCACGGCCCAGGGCGCGATGTGGATGACGTTTGCGCTGAACACCGCGGCCAGCGGCAGACGCGCCGCAGCGGCTGGGTGGGCGGGCCAGTCCCCGGCCGCATCCAGCGCCAGGGGCGGCTGCACCCCCGCGACGCCGCTGTGCGCGGTCCAGGCAGCGATGCTGATGCGGTGCGCGCGATCCGGATCCGACGGCTGCCATACCAGGTCCGGCAGACACGGCGCCAGCGCCACCGCATGCTCGCCCGAGCCCGAGCCAATCTCGAGCAGCATTCCCGCCAGACCGGCCAGCGCCGAGGGCAGCGCCTCGGCCAGCGGACCGCGGTTGCGCGCGCAGGAGGGAGAAAACAGCCGCCCGTCAGACGTGTCGGCCGCGGTCTCGGTACGGGCATCCGGCGGGGTGCCCGATCCCGGACGATCGGGGCCCCCCACCCGGTGACCAGCCACCCGGTGCCCCTTCAGCTCGGCTTTTGGGGCGCGATGACCATGATCATCTGCCGGCCCTCGAGCTTGGGCATGGCCTCGATCTTGCCGATACCCTCGACATCGGTGGCCACCCGCTCCAGCAGGGCGCGCCCGCGCTCCTGGTGCGCCATCTCGCGCCCGCGGAAGCGCAGCGTCACCTTGACCTTGTCGCCCTCGCCCAGGAACTTGTTCACCGAGCGCATTTTGACATCGTAATCGTGCTTGTCGATTTCGGGACGGAACTTGACTTCCTTGATTTCGATGATGCGCTGCTTTTTCTTGGCTTCGGCAGCCTTCTTTTGTGTCTCATACTTAAACTTGCCGAAGTCCATGATCTTGCAGACCGGGGGCGAGGCATTGGGCGAGATCTCGACCAAGTCCAGGCCGGCCTCCTCGGCCATGCTGACCCCCTCCTCGGGGCGCACCACCCCGACATTGTCGCCGTTCTCGTCGATCAGCCGGATCTGCGGGACCCGGATCTGGCGGTTTACCCGCGGTCCGGTCTCGCGGGTCGGCGGGGCATTGTGCGGTCTTCTGGCGATCGCTCTGTCTCCTGGTTGCGGCCGGTGGACGGCCAAAGGGCGTGCTCGGCGGCCCGCGGCGGGTGCCGATCTGCGCCGAGCATATACGATGGGCCTGCGCGGCGGCAAAGAGGGGCGCCGACGACGCTGGCGGACCGGACGACGGCGCGCCCGGCGGCGCCCACCGTCCGCTGCGGCATAGGATCAGTCGTCGAAGAAATAGCCGCCTGCGCCCAACAGCACCACGGTCGGCTCGGCCGGCAGCGAGGTCACGTCCACGGTGATCGCGCGCTCGGTCTGGCGCCTGATCTCGAACGCGTCGGCCATGCCGTCCAGGAAGAAACGCATCGAGCTGGGCCCGAAGGCATGCATCGGCAGCACGATGCTGGCCCGCAGTTTCTTCATGATCTCGATCATGTCGAGAGTGTTCAGCGTGTAGGTCCCGTCGACCGGCGCCATCACCACGTCCATCCGGCCCAGCATGGCATAGTGCGCGTCGGACAGGGTGTGGTGCAGATGGCCCAGGTGCCCGATGCAGATCCCCGCCACCTCGAACACGAAGATCGAGTTGCCGTCGGGCTCGCGGTCGATCTCGAAACCGCTGCGGATGTCGGTGGTCACGTTGCGCACGACCACGTCCTCGAGCTCCAGCATATGCTCGGCCGGCCCGTCGCCGCTGGGGTTCCAGCCGCGCAGCACGTGGCCGATCGCGGGATCGGGATAGTCGGTGTAGTGGGTCGAATGGGCGTTGTTCATCGTCACCACGTCGGGCAGGCGCCCTTGGCCGTGATAGCCTGAGTAATCGGTCGCCAGAACCACGCCCGCAGGGGTGGTGATGCGGAAGGTCGAGTGGGCGACGAACTCGATATGCACGCGCTCGACCGGCGCCTGGGCGATGGGGCCGAGCTGGGCATACCGCACGCCCGGCACGTCCTGGACAAAGGCGTGGCAGATGCTGGCCGCGGCCGCGCCGGCCCAGAGCACCCACACGAACCCGGTGGCGAGGCCCGCAAGACGCGCCCCCAAGGCCACGGCGGCGGCGGTCAATGCGTGGTCGCCGACGGCACGGCCGGATCGTCGCCGGCCAGCGCGTCCTGCAACGTGTCCTCGGCAAAGAACAGCAGGAACCCGTCAGGGTCCTTCACATGGAATTCGCGCACGCCATAGGGCTGGGTAAAGGGCGGGCGCACCCGCCAGTCCGGCAACCCCGCCAGCGCAGGCGCCAGCTCGGCATAGAGCGCGTCCACGTCGGCCGCCCAGACATAGGCGGACAGATGCTCGCGCGTCGCGGCCAGTGCCTTGCGGTCGGGCACCCGGATCAGCATCAGCCGGACGGCGCCGCGCGCCACCAGCGCGGCAGTATTGTCGGGGTTCTTGCGCAACACGCGAAACCCCAGCCGGTCGACGTAAAAGCCCAGCGAGAGCTGCACGCTCTTGACCGGCACGATCGGCGCGATGCCGTGCAGCGAGGGGGCGTCCTGGCTCGGCGTCTTGCGCGTCGACGCGATCCCGGACGCGCGCTCGAGCGGGGCCTGGCTGCGGAGAGCCGCTGTCATAAGTTGCACTCCATGCTGCACTGCAGTGTCAAACATCGACACTCAGGTGGAAATATGTGTTGCATCGTGGAACCTGTCGAGGGGTTTGACCCGCCAGAGACTCCCGAATTTGCCACCCATCGCCCGATCCGGTGCCCGCGCGGCACCGCGCGCTGCGGCACTGCGGCATGGCTGCGCCCCCATGACAGCCGGAAACGCGGCCGTCGATGGCCGGGTCGGCGGGTCCGCGGACGCGTCAGTGGCCGGGGCCGACGGACAGCGCCAGGGTCTTGGACACGGCGCAGAGCGGGCGGCCGCTCTCGACCCGCCAGGCGTTGAACGCCCCCTGCACGGCGGCCATCGCCTTGCGCGAGGTCGGCGCCTTGTCGACCACGCCTTCGCGCACCAGCGCGGCGGTCACGTCAGTTGTCGTGATCCAGCCGTCGATCCCCATCATCCGCAGGAAGTACTGCGCCGTCGACCCGCCCAACCGGCCGCCGCGTTTCTTGAGAAGCTCGAGCAGCGCGTCGTAACGTTCTGGCGGCCAGCCGGCGAAGAAGGCCGCGGCGCTGCCGTGCTCGCTCGCCAGTTCGCGGAACAGGATGGCGTTGTCGCGCACGGCCCGGGCCTTGGCCATGTGGGGGATACCGCCGGCGCGGGCCGCGATCTCCAGCGCCTCGTCGTCCATCAGCGTGATCGGCCCGGGGACGAAGCCGCCGAACGCGTCCTCGAACGCCGGCCATTTCGCCTCGACCACTTTCCACGCGAACCCGGCCGAGAACACGGTGCGCGACAGGATCGAGAGCCACTGCGCATCGGGCACGGCGAGCAGCGCATCGTGGCCCAACGGGCGGGGCAGGGCCGCTGCAACCGCCTTGGCGCCACCGTGATGACCGGCGGCCATGGCAAAGATCTGATCAAAGCTGCGCATGCGCGCTCTCCTGTTCCGGGACATTTCGGGGCCGGCCCGCCGTGCCACAACGGTCGTCAGGGTTTGCGGAACGGCAGAAGTGGGCCCGTTCCGTGCAACCCGCCATAATTCCGCCGTCTTCCCTGCCGATTTCGCACGGCAGACAGGAGGTGACCCATGGCTTCCACGACCCGTACCGCGCCCACGCGCAAGAGCTGGCTCGAAGCGGCAGGCGCGCGCGTGTTCGCCGCCGCTTTGGTGGCCGTGGTTGCGGCCGCGCTGGCGTTTGCCGACGCGCTGCTCTGACACGCGCTGCCCGGGGCAGGCGACGGGCCGGGCCGTCGCCCGTTCAACCTGCCTCGCGGAACAGGATCAGGAAGCAGCCGTCCGGGCGTGTCACCTGCGCCTCCCGCCGGCCGTGGCGCCGGGCGCGGGGCGCACGCCGGCGGTCCGCAGGCCCCTCGGCCACGCGCGGCGCATTCTCGCGCGACAGCGCGTCGAGAGACCGGACCCACCCACATCGGCGCTGACGAGGGCGGCAGCGGCCGGGCCGAGACCATCTGCGGGTCCGACGGCGATCACGCGCGCCCCGCCCCGTGCGACCAGCCGATAGATGGTGCCATCGCCCCGCGATTGCGGCCCCAACCCCTGCACGGCGAGGAACCTGTGGGCCGTCGCCGGCGGATCGGCAACGGTCACGATGGCCTCCAGCCTCACAGGCGGCCCCAGGGTTCAGGCAACGCTGCGGTCATAGCGCGACAGTCCGAACGGCCGCTGGGTGGGCTGGGTGCCGGTTGGGGGTGCAGGGGCCAGCGACGCAGCGGCAGAGAGGCCGAGCGACGCCGCAGCGGACCTCCAGCCCTCAGGCCCCTCCCATGTCATGCCACGGCTTTGCGCTGGCGGGCGAGATCGGGCGGCAGGGCTTCCCCTGCGATCTGCCGGATCGCATCGCCCAGCAGCAGGCTCTGCTGGCCCTGCTGGCCCAGGCGGCGCATCGACACGGTGCCGTCCTCCACCTCCTGCCGGCCCACGGCCAGGATGATCGGCACCCGCGCCGTCGAGTGCTCGCGGACCTTGTAGTTGATCTTTTCGTTGCGCGTGTCGGCCTCGGCCCGCAGGCCCGCGTCGCGCAGCGCATCGACCGTGTGCAGGGCATAGTCGTCGGCGTCCGAGACGATGGTCGCCACCTGCACCTGCACCGGCGCCAGCCACAGCGGGAAGCGGCCGGCGCAGTTCTCGATCAGCATGCCGATAAAGCGCTCGAAGCTTCCCAGGATCGCGCGGTGCATCATCACCGGGCGGCGGCGCTCGCCGTCGGCGTCCACATAGTCGGCGTCCAGCCGCTCGGGCAGGTTGAAGTCGGCCTGGAAGGTGCCGCACTGCCATTCGCGCCCGATCGCGTCGGTCAGCTTGAAGTCCAGCTTGGGGCCGTAGAAGGCGCCCTCGCCCGGATCGATCTCGAAATCGTCGGTCACCTTGCGCACCGCGGCTTCGAGCGCCGCCTCGGCCTTGTCCCAGATCGCATCGCTGCCGACCCGCTGTTCCGGCCGGGTCGACAGCTTGATGTCGAAGCGGTCGAAGCCGAGGTCGTGATAGACGCTGCCCAGAAGCTGGATGAACTTGGCGGTCTCCGACTCGATCTGATCCTCGGTGCAGAAGATGTGCGCGTCGTCCTGCACAAAGCCGCGCACGCGCATCAGGCCATGCATCGAGCCCGAGCTCTCGTAGCGGTGGCACATGCCGAACTCGGACAGGCGCATCGGCAGGTCGCGATAGCTCTTGAGCCCACGATTGAAGATCTGCACGTGGCCGGGACAGTTCATGGGTTTCAGCGCGTTGACGCGCTTTTCGTTGGCATGTTCCTCGTCGATCTCGGTGATGAACATGTTCTCGCGGTACTTGTCCCAGTGCCCCGAGCGTTCCCAAAGCACGCGGTCGATGACCTGGGGGCTGCGGATCTCCTGGTACCCCGCGCCGATCTGGCGGCGACGCATGTAATCCTCGAGCGTGCGATACAGCGTCCAACCCTTGGGGTGCCAGAACACCATCCCGGGCGCTTCGTCCTGGAAGTGGAAGAGCGACATTTCGCGGCCGATCCGGCGGTGGTCGCGCTTTTGCGCCTCCTCCAGCATGTGCAGATGGGCGTCGAGGTCGGCCTTGCTGCGGAACGCGATACCGTAGATCCGCTGCAGCATCTTGTTGCGGCTGTCGCCCCGCCAATAGGCGCCGGCGACCGACATCAGTTTGAACGCATCCGCCGGAACCTGGCCGGTGTGCGCCAGGTGCGGGCCGCGGCAGAGATCCTGCCAGGGCCCGTGCCAGTACATGCGGATGGGCTGGTCCGCGGGGATCGCCTCGATAAGCTCTACCTTGAAGGGCTCGCCGGCGGCCAGGTAGTGGGCCTTGGCGCGGTCGCGGTCCCAGACTTCGGTGCGCACGGGGTCGCGCGCGGCGATGATGGCGCGCATGCGCTGTTCGATCGCGGCGAAGTCCTCGTCCGAGAACGGCGCCTCGCGGTCGAAGTCGTAGTACCAGCCGTGCTCGATCACCGGGCCGATGGTGACCTTGGTTTCGGGGTACAGTTCCTGCACCGCGCGGGCCATGATGTGCGCGCAGTCGTGGCGGATCAGCTCCAACGCCTCGGCCTCGTCGCGGGCGGTGACGATGGCCAGCCGGTGATCGGCGGCGAGCGGTTCCGAGAGATCGGCGAGGCGGCCGTCAATCTTGGCGGCGAGCGCCTGCTTGGCGAGCGATTTGGAGATGTCGGCCGCCACGTCCGCGCCCGTCGTGCCGGCGGGATAGCTCCGCGCCGCGCCGTCGGGGAGGGTGATGGTGATCTCAGCGCTCATCGGTCCGATCCTTGGGGGTCTCATGGTGCCCGGTGGATCGTCGCCGGAGGCCGGGGTGTCAAGCGCCTGCGTGGGCAGGCGGGCCGTCGCGGGCGCTCGACGGACAGAACCGGATACGGTGCCCCGTGGGCCGCACCGGTGGCTGAGGTCGCTACAGGTAGTCGCAGCGCGAGAGGTGGCGCTTCATGCGTTTGTTGCGCTGGGTCGTCAGCGCTTTGCGCACGAGACGCTCGATGGCGGTGAGGCGGATCGCGAAAGGCGCACTTGCCCGCACCAGCGTCTGGGCATCCTGGGGCAGATGGCCAAGGTACGGCTCGGCCTTGGGCCACAGCGTGTCGTAGAACGAGCCGTGGTAGTGCAGGACCGAAATCTCGCTCAGGAATCTGATGTCCACATCCTCGGGCGTCAGCATGTTGAAGTTGTAGTTCATCGCCCATGGGTACTCGACACGCACTGCGGCGTGCTTCACGGCAGCCAAAGTCAGCGCCATCTGGTCGTGGTGATAGACATGGGTGCGCCGCGACGCGATCCGCTCGTCGAACAGTCGCTTCAGGATCGCGAAATACTGCTCGAACACCGGTCCTTCGCGACGGGCCGAGGCGATGCCGCTGGAGTAGTACTCCTTGATCCGCACGCCCTCGGGCTTGGACGTCATCCAGCCGAAATCGTCGACCGACAGGCCGAAACGCTGGGTCACCTGGCGCCAGTACCCCGCCGTGTCGTCCTCGAGCGTGGTGCCGAGGTCCGCCTCGCCCGCGCGCGCCATGAAATCGGCGGCCGGGTCGACGACCCACGCGGGCGGGCGCAGCCACAAAAGATCGCCGTCCACCAGCGTGAGATACGGCGTGCTCGCCCGGCGCCGCGCGATGCTGAGCCCCGCCGCCTTGTTGACGATGCCATAGAAGGCGTAGGGGCCGACCACGTTGTCGTAGACATACTCCACGCCCAGGTCCGACAGCGCCTTGCGCGAGGCGGCGCCGAGCCGGGTGCCGAAGCGCGGCTGAACGGCCATAAACGGCACCTCGGCGATGGGCGAGGGCAGGCGGCGCAGGCTTTCGGCCTGCAGCAGCACCTGCGCCTCCAGCGGCCCCGGTTCGATGGCGGTCACCAAAGTGGTGTCGAAGGCGCGGGGGTCCGCGGCCGGCTGGCCCGTCGATGCCGTGCTGTCGCCCATCACCGTCCCCCAAGGGCCGTCGCACCGGCGGGCGCGTCCAGGCGCTTGCGCCGCATCGGGCGCCGTCAGGCCGCCTGCATCGTGTCCAGCGCGCCCAGGATCGCGTCGCCCATGCCGCTGGTCGAAACCGGCTCTGCCTCGCCCGCGCCGACCAGATCGCCAGTGCGCACGCCGCCCGACAGCACGCTCTCGACCGCCTGCTCGATCATCGTCGCCTCGTCGCCCCGGTCGAACGAGTAGCGCAGCGCCATGGCAAAGCTCAGGATACAGGCGATCGGGTTGGCCTTGCCCTGGCCCGCGATATCGGGGGCCGAGCCGTGCACCGGCTCGTACAGCGCTTTGGGCCGCCCGTTCGCCTGCGGCGCACCCAGCGAGGCCGAGGGCAGCATCCCCAGCGACCCGGTCAGCATCGCCGCGACGTCCGACAGCATGTCGCCGAACAGATTGTCGGTGACGATCACGTCGAACTGCTTGGGGCTGCGCACGATCTGCATGCCGCCCGCGTCGGCCAGCATGTGGGTCAGCTCGACATCCGGGTATTCGTGGTCGTGCACCCACTGCACTTCCTCGCGCCACAGGATGCCGGCCTCCATCACGTTGCACTTCTCCATCGAGCAGACGCGATTGTCGCGCCGGCGCGCCAGCTCAAAGGCCGAGCGGGCGACGCGGCGCACCTCCTCGGTGGTGTAGCGGTGGGTGTTGATGCCGATCCGGCCGCCCTGATTGTCGTCAGTGATCCCGCGCGGCTCGCCGAAATAGACGCCCGAGGTCAGCTCGCGCACGATCATCATATCGAGCCCGGCGACCAGTTCGCGCTTGAGCGACGAAAAGTCGGCCAGCGCGTCGAAGCACTGCGCCGGGCGCAGGTTGGCGTAGAGATCCATCTCCTTGCGCAGCCGCAACAGCCCCCGCTCGGGTTTTACGCCGAAGTCCAGCGCGTCGTATTGCGGCCCACCCACGGCGCCCAGCAGAACGGCGTCGGCGGCCTGCGCCTTGGCCATGGTCGCATCGGTCAGCGGTGTGCCGTGGGTGTCGTAGGCGATGCCGCCCACCAGATCCTCGTCCACGCTGATCGGCAGGCCGCGTCGGTCAGCCATCCACCCGATGACGCGCTTCACCTCGGTCATCACTTCGGGTCCGATCCCATCGCCCGCCAAGATGAGCAAATGCACGGCCGTCTTCCTCCCCGTCGGTCGTCGCGCCGCTTGTGGGCCATCGGGCGCCATGCGGCAACGGCGAATTCCGTGACGCGCGACGCTGCGGGGCATTTCTGGTACGCTGCGCACGTGGTCGGTCGCGGGGAGGAGCGGCGATGCGGCGACGCGAGACGCCCCCTGCGGCCCACGGTCCGGACCCAGGGGAATTGTTGGCCGTGCCCGCGGCCTATCACACCGGTATCCTGGAGCATCTGCCCTGGGGCGTGGTGGTCGTGGATGGCGCCGAACGCCTGCGCGCGGTCAATGCCCGACTGACGCGGCTCTATCGTCTGGCGCCCGATGCCGTCACCCCCGGTGCGCCGCTCTCCGATCTCTACCGCGCGATCGCGGGCAGCGGCCTGCTGGATCCCGAGCTTAGCCATCCCGACAGCGGCTATGCGCGCTGGGTCCGCAGCTATCGCCATGGCTCGGGCAGCCCCGATCGGCTGTTCCTGACCGATGGGCGCGTGATCGAGATCTTCTGCTCCAAGGCCGCCAACGGCGACGCGTTCAGCGTGCATACCGACGTCTCGCTCGCCTTTGCCAACGAGAGCGCGCTGTCCGAGCAGCGCATCCAGCTCAGCAGCGTGATCGAGAACGTGTCCGAGGGGATCGCGCTGATCGACCCGCGGGGCCAGGTCGCCGCCGTCAACCGCCGGCTGATGGCGCTCTATCGTATCGACCCCGCCGACGTGCGGCTGGGCATGCCCTATGCCGAGTTCGCCGCGCGCATGGGCGATCTGCAGTCGCTGTCCGAGGCGCGCCGGGCGCGCGAGATCGACCATCGCGTCCGCTTTGTCACCGACCCCGAGCAGCGCGTGACGCTGCGCCAGCTCTTTACCGGCGAGACCTTCGAGCTGTCCAAGGCGATCACCGAGAACGACGCCATCCTGCTGACGGTCCGCGACCTGACCGAGCAGCTGCGCCAGGCGCGCGCACAGGAGGAGGAGCGCCGCCGCGAGCGCGAGGCCAGCGAGACCAAGGCGCGGTTCCTGGCACGCATGAGCCACGAGATGCGCACCCCGCTGAACGGCGTGCTGGGTCTGGCGGCGCTGTTGGGGCGCACCGAGCTGGACGATCAGCAGGCGCAGTTCGTCGCCGCGATCCGCGACAGCGGCGCAGTGCTGCTGCGCCTGATCGACGATCTGCTCGAGAGCACGCGGCTCGAGACCGTCGACTTCGAACTGGTGCACCGCCCCTTCCGGCTGAGCGACGTGGTGCGCGAGGCGGCCAGCCTGATCGAGCCCGACACGCGTATGCGGGGGCTGTGGCTGCGCACCGAGCCGGGCAACATCGACCTGCCCGCGCTGATGGGCGACGCCGTGCGGCTGAAGCAGGTGATGATGAACCTGCTGGCCAATGCCGCCAAGTTCACCGAGACCGGCGGCGTGACCATCGGCTATCAGGCGGTGTTGCACGAGAGTTCGGCCGATGTGACGCTGGCCATCGCCGACACCGGCATCGGCATCGCGCCCGAGGATCAGGAGCGGATTTTCGAGCAGTTCACCCAGCTCGAGGACCGCGATTCCCGCCGTTTCGGCGGCGTGGGTCTGGGACTTGCCATCGTGCGGCGGCTGGTCTCGGCGATGGGCGGCCGGGTCGAGGTTGCCTCGGCCCCGGACCGGGGCTCGACGTTTCGCGTGATGCTGACCCTGCCGCTGGCGCCCGAGAGCCCGTCCGTCATCGGCAGCGACGGCCGCGGCTAACGCTCCGGCGGCGCCGGCCGCGCGGCGCAGAGCGCCTCGAACCGCGCGACAAAGGCCAGCCGCACGGTCTCGGCCGGCTGCGGCGCCAGCGCGATGTCCCCGGCCCAGGTCGCGCGGGGGCGCGGGAAGAAGCCGGCCGCCTCGGCCAGGCTGAAGCCGGCCAACTGCGTCGCCTCGAACCACGCGGCCAGCCTGTCGGCGCGCTTGATCCGCATCTCCAGCGCATCGGGCAGCTCGGCAGGCAATCCAAAGCGGATGTGGATCGCCCGCGCCAGCCGATGCTCGAACGCCTTGTAGTCGATGCCGAGCGCCGCCTTGAACGGCGAGATCATGTCGCCGATCACATACTCGGGCGCATCGTGCAGCAGCGCGGCCAGCCGGGCCTCGGCCGTGGCGCGCGGTTGTGCGAGGCCGAGCAGCCGCTCGACCAGCAGGCTGTGCTCGGCCACGCTGAAGGGATGCGGCCCTTGGGTCTGTCCGTTCCAGCGCGCCACCCGGCTCAGCCCGTGCGCGATATCCTCGATCTCGACGTCCAGCGGCGAGGGGTCCAACAGGTCCAGCCGGCGCCCCGACAGCATGCGCTGCCAGGCCCGCGCCGGCGCGCCGCGTTTCTCGATCCTCTCGCCCATGCCCCCGCTGTGGCCCGATCGGGCGGGCGGATCAAGCGGCGCCCGTCCCCACCGTGCCCCGAGGCGCGGGCCCCGAGGCGTGGCCCCGAGGCGTGGGCCCGAGGCGTGGCCCCGAGGCGTGGGCCCCGAGGCGCTGGGCCCCGAAGCGCGGGCCCCGAGGCGTGGGCCCCGAGGCGTGGGCCCCGAGGCGCTGGGCCCCGAGGCGCGGGCCCCGAGGCGCGGGCCCCGAGGCGCGGGCCCCGAGGCGCCGGCGTCAGAGGATACCGGCGATCTCCATCGCCTCGATCCAGTGCACCACGGTCCCTTCGGCGCTGGGCGAGTGCGGCACGGCGAACAGCAGCACCTGCACGCGCCCGGGCGTGACGATGCTGACCTCGTGGCGCGCGGTATCCAGCACCCCGTCGCCGTCGCGGTCGCCCACATCCACACGCGCCTTCAGCCGGTGCGCCCCCACCGAACAATCCAACCGGTCGGCCGCGGCGCGCGGGCAGAGGGTGCCGAACACGCGGTGCGGCGGCCGCCGATCGGGGCCTTTTTCCGGGGCCGTGCCCACCTCGGCCTGGTCTGCCCACATGAACAGGCTGAAGGCCGCGTCGTGCGCCAGGCCCACGCCGGCGATATCGACCAGCGGGTTGGCCGGCAGCGGGCGGAACAGCGGCCCGTCGCGCGCCCCCACATAGTCGCCGCCTTCGAAGGCGACGGTCCACACCACCATCGGGCGCGGCGTCTCGGCGCCGCAGCGGACCCAGCCCTTGGTAATGCCGGCGGGCAGGCGGGCCAGCGCGATCCCGCGGTCGGCGGCCTCGACCGCCTCGCCGGGGTGGAAGGCGCAGGCCTGAGCGGCCCCCACCGACAGCGCCACAGCGCCCGCGGCCAACGCGATGCGGCGTGCGCGACGCCGCGCGCCCACCACGGCGGCTGCCACGGCGGCTGCCACGGCGCCCACCACGGCGACGGCCAGCATTGCGGTACCCCACGGCAAGATCGACCGCCCCCGACGGTCGGCCCCAAGCCCTCTGAACGTTGTCCGATGCATCGTCATCCCCTCGATGCTGTGCGTCCCCTGCGCGGTTCGCAACTCAAAAGCACGTTGACAGGACCGTCCCCCGGGCGGTGTGGCGCTGGCCGCCGTGTCCGCCTATCGGTCCCGTGTCGGGTCTTTACTTCCCCCGCCGGTGCCGGGTTGGATGCGACCAACCGACGGCGGAGGAGACCGACGAATGGCGAGTGTCGAGAAAAATCTGGCTAAAATGGGCATCACGCTGCCCGAGCCGAGCGTGCCGCTCGCCGCCTATGTGCCTTTTGTGCAAACGGGCAACCAATTGTTCGTGTCAGGCCAGCTGCCGCTGGGCATGGACCCCATGCCCAAGGGCCCGCTCAAGGGCGCCGACCATGCCGACGGGGCGCCCGCGCCCGGCTCGGCGCTGGCCTCGGCGCAGTTGGCAGCGCGCCAGTGCGCCATCAACCTGCTGTCCCAGGCCAAGGCCGCGACCGGCGATCTCGGCAAGATCAAGCAGGTGGTCAAGCTGGTGGGCTTCGTGGCCTCGGCCGCCGATTTCAACCAGCAGCCGCTGGTGGTGAACGGCGCCAGCGAGCTGATGCAGGCCGCATTCGGCGATGCCGGCAAGCACGCGCGCTCGGCCGTGGGCGTTGCCGCCCTGCCGATGGGCGTGGTCGTCGAGGTCGAGGCCGTCTTCGAAATCGGCTGACCGCCCGCGGGCCGGTCAGGGCGCGTCGAAATACTGCTCGGCCGGCAAGAACTTGGCCAGCGCGGCGGCATCGGCCCAGCCGCGCTCGACCGCTGTGACGCCGACCATCACCACCGCGTCGGCCGGCAGCACGCGCCCGCCCGCCACGGCCGGTACCAGCGCGGCGGTAATGGCCAAGCGCGCGGCGCCCCAGGTCCTAGGATCGGTCCCGGGATCGACCGTGGCGCCAGTGGCGCCCGGCGGCGGGGCGATGGCCGCGAACAGCGCGCCCTCAGGGGCCGCGTCCGCCGGCACGCCGATCAGGCGCCGCTCGCACCCGCTCAGCGTTCGCAGCTTATCGGCCTTGGCCGGGTCGATGCCGCGGCGCAGCCGGTCGGCGATGGCGGTTCCGGTGAACAGGAACGCCACCACGTCCCGCCCGGTGCCGAGCAGGATCGAGGCATAGGCCGGATAGGCGAGGCCCAGCTCCTTGGCCCGGCGCACCCGGCGGCGCACGACCTCCAGCGGCAGGCGCGGCATCAGTTCGGCCCGCGCCTTGCGCCACGCGAACGCCCGGCCGGACCGGCCGGGGTCCAGCGGCGGGCCCTGGTTGTGGCCGATCCCGGGCCGGATCTCGTGGCGGAACCGGGTCAGCGGCGATCCGGGCAGCGCGTCGGGTTCAGCCATCGTATCCGCCCATCTCGCAGATCAGGCGCCACTCCGCGTCGCTGACCGGCACGACCGACAGGCGCGACTGCTTGACCAGCGCGAAATCGGCGAGGCGCGGCTCGTCCTTGATCTCGGCCAGCGTCACGGGGCGGGGCATCGGCGCCACGGCCTTGATGTCCACGCACTCCCACCGCGGGTCGTCGGTGGTGCTGTCGGGGTGGATCTCGCGGCAGACCTCGACGATGCCGACGATCTGTTTCTCCTTGACCGAGTGGTAGAAGAAGCCGCGGTCGCCGACGCGCATGTCGCGCATGTTGTTGCGCGCCTGGTAGTTGCGGACGCCGTCCCACTCCTCGCCCGCCTCGCCCTTGGCGACCTGGGCGTCCCAACCCCAGGTCTCGGGCTCCGATTTGAACAGCCAGTAGGCCATCGCGGTCTCCGTCGGTGGTCGCATCGTGGGTCGCTGCGCGGCGATGATAGCCCGCCGCGGCGCCGCGACAGGGCCGGGTCAGCCGACGACCTTGTTCCAGGCGCGGATCTCGACCCGCTCGAACAGGCCGGCCAGGGCGTAGGGGTCGGCGGCGCACCAGGCCTCGACCGTGGCGCGGTCCTCGGCGTCGTAGACCAGCAGGCTGCCGCACATCGCCCCCGCGTCGTCCAGGAACGGGCCCGCCATCACGATGGCGCCGTCGGTGGCGCGGATGTGGGCGAGGTGCGCCTCGCGGTTCTGCTGGCGCACGGCCAGGTGACCCGGCTTGTCGATGCAGACAATGGCGTAGAGCATGGCGTCCTCCGTGGCTCGCCGCGTTGATCCCGAATTCCGGGCGCGGCGTCCAGCCGTCGCTGCGGGGTCACGCCTTGGCGCCCTTGCGGCCGGCGCCCAGCATCGGCGGGGCCTCGGCGTCCAGCGGCCAGCGGGGGCGGGCGACGGGCGGCTCGGCGGGGTGGCCGGCCAACAGTCGCTCGGCCCCGGCATAGGCGATCATCGCGGCGTTGTCAGTGCACAGCGGCAGGGGCGGGGCGACGGCGCGGAAGCCGGCCCTGGCCGCCGCGTCCTGCAGCGCCCCGCGGATGGTCCGGTTCGCGGCCACGCCGCCCGCGACAGCGATCACCGGGGCCTCTGCCTCGGGGTGCATCGCGCGGAAGCTCGCCATCGCGCGGGCGGTCTTGGCGGCCAGAAGCTCGGCCACCGCCGCCTGGAACGAGGCGCAGAGATCGGCCACGTCCTGGCGCGCCAGCCCGCCGCCCGGCGCCGCCGTCAGGTCCCGCGCCCGGCGGACGGCGGTCTTGAGGCCCGAAAAGCTCATCGACGCGTCCGGCCGGTCCAGCAGCGGTCGCGGCAGGGCGAAACGCGCGGGATCGCCCGGCGCCGCGCTGTGGCGCCCGGCCGCCCAAGCCTCGACGATCGGGCCACCGGGGAAGCCCAGGCCCAGCATCCTGGCCACCTTGTCGAACGCCTCGCCCGGCGCGTCGTCGATGGTGCCGCCCAGGCGGCGATAGGCGCCCAGGCCCCGGATCGCGAGCAGTTGGCAGTGCCCGCCCGACACCAGCAGCAACAGATAGGGGTAGGCGACCCGGTCGCTGAGCCGCGGGGTCAGGGCGTGACCCTCCAGGTGGTTGACCCCGATCACCGGCAACCCGGCACCCAAGCCCAGCCCGCGGGCCAGAGTGACGCCCGCCACCACGCCGCCGATCAGCCCGGGCCCTGCGGTCACTGCGACGGCGTCGAGGTCGGCCAGCGTGCACCCCGCCTCGGCCAGCGCGCGGGCGACGATCAGATCTCCCCGCTCGGCGTGGGCGCGAGCCGCGATCTCGGGCACCACGCCGCCATAGGCGCCGTGCAGGTCGGCCTGGCCGAACACCGCGTTCGACAAGATCTCGGCCCTGATCTCGGCCCCCATCTCTGCCCCGGGTGCCCGGGCCGCCACGCGCACCACGGCGGCTGCGGTCTCGTCGCACGAGCTTTCGATCCCCAGCACGGTCAGCCCGCCGTCGCGTCCCATCGGTGTCCCCCGTCCCGGCGCGGGCCTAGTCCCTAAGGCGTAGGCGCGGCCGATTGCAGCCCGATGGCACGCTCTCTACCAAGGTGGCGGCCCGCGCAAGCCGCGCCGCCCGGCCCGACCGACCCGCCCAGAACGGCTGCACCCTGGGGAATGCCCATGTCGCCACCCTCGCCCGACCGGCCGCTGCGCATCGGCACCCGCGGCTCGCCGCTGGCGCTGGCCCAGGCCGAGGAGACGCGCGACCGGCTGATGGCGGCCCACGACCTGCCGGCCGAGGCGTTCGAGATCGTGACCATCCGCACCACCGGCGACGCGGTGCAGGACCGCGCACTGTCGGCCATCGGCGGCAAGGGCCTGTTCACGCTGGAGATCGAGGAGCAGCTCCTGGCCGGGCAGATCGACATCGCCGTGCACTCGATGAAGGACATGCCGACCGTGCTGCCCGACGGGCTGGCGCTGGTCGCGCTGCTCCCGCGTGAGGACGTGCGCGACGCCTTCGTCAGCCCGCGCCATGCCGGGATCGCGGCGCTGCCCGCGGGGGCGGTGGTCGGGACCTCGTCGCTGCGGCGCAAGGCCCAGCTCTTGCACCGGCGCCCCGACCTGACGGTGGTCGAGTTCCGGGGCACCGTGCAGACGCGCATGCGCAAGCTGTCCGACGGGGTGGCCGAGGCGACGTTCCTGGCCTGTGCGGGGCTCAAGCGCCTGGCACTGATGGACACGATCCGCACCCCGATCGAGCCCGAGGAGATGCTGCCCGCCGTCGCCCAGGGCGCCATCGGGATCGAGGCGCGGACCGACGATACCCGCGTCGCCGACCTGCTGGCGGCGATCCACGATGCGCCCACCGCAGCGCGTGTGGCGGCCGAGCGGGCGTTCCTCGCGGTGCTGGACGGATCGTGCCGCACGCCCATCGGCGGGCTCGCCGTGCACGATGGCGGCGAGATCTGGTTCCGCGGCGAGATCATCCGCCCCGACGGCGGCGCGCGCCACACCGCCGAGCGGCGCGCCGCCCCGGCCGATGCCGCCGCCGCCGCGCGCGAGGCGGGCGAGGAACTGAAGGCCCGGGGCGGTGCCGGCTTCTTCGACGCCTGAGCGCGGCGCGGCGCTGGTCGTCCGCCCCCAACCCGCTGCCGACGAGACCGTCGCGGCACTCGGC
>JBCCMW010000033.1:0-17335 GCA_039026175.1 Pseudomonadota bacterium | reverse complement strand
GGAGCTCCGATGTCTCTCTACGCCCTCGACGATCTCAGCCCCGTCTTGCCGTCGGCAGGACGCGTGTGGATCGCCCCCAACGCTCAGGTGATCGGCGACGTGACCCTGGCCGATATGGTGAGCGTCTGGTTCTCGGCCGTGATCCGGGGCGACAACGAGGCGATCGCCATCGACTGGGGCAGCAACGTGCAGGACGGCGCGGTGCTGCACGCCGATCCGGGCTTTCCGCTGCGCCTGGGCCGCGACGTGACGGTCGGCCACAGCGCCGTCGTGCACGGCTGCATCGTGGGCAACGGCAGCCTGATCGGGATGGGCGCCACGGTGCTGAACGGTGCCCGGATCGGGCAGGGCTGCCTGATCGGCGCCGGCGCGCTGGTGACCGAGGGCAAGGAGATCCCCGACGGGTCGCTGGTCGTCGGCCAGCCAGGCCGGGTGGTCCGCACGCTCGATGCAGCGGCGCAGGCCGGTCTGGTAGAGACGGCGGCCGGTTACCGCGCGCGGCTCGAACGCTACAGCCGGGGGCTGCGGCCGCTGTGAGCGGCGGGGCAGCTCAACCGGCGAGACAGGCGGTCATGGTGACGCTCGCCTCGTCGTCGACCACGTCCAGCCGCGCGCCGGCGGCATCGGCCGCCAGCGGCAGCAGCGCGAACTCGACCTCGCGCGAGGACGGCAGCGTCGTCAGATCGCCGCGCAACAGCCGCAGCGTCGCGGGCTTGAGATCGACCTTTGGCCCCTCGACCGCCGCGCGCAGCGGCAGGTCGCCATCGTGCGAAAAGGTGATCTCGATCGACCCCGTCAGCCCCAGGATCAGCCGCCCCGACAGCACCATCAGCGTCACCAGCCGCGCCGTGGGGGCCGAGAGCGAAGGACCATCGGTGCCGAGCATGGCGATGTGCACCCGGCGCCCACCCATCAGCGCGGTCAGATCCCGCTCCAGCGTGCGCCGCTCGACCCGCTGCCCGTCGGCCGAGGCATGGCCGAAGGCCAAGCGCAGCGTGCGCAACATCGTGGCCGCGCGGTCGGTGGACTGGCGCAGCAGCGTCATCTCGTCCTCGGCGCCGGCGCCGAACTCGGCCAGCAGATCCACGCCGTTGGCAATCGCGCCGACCGGGCCGACCAGATCGTGGCACACGCGCGCGGCGACCAGGCCGCACAGATGATCGGCGGTCGCCGCGTCCACGGCGTTTGCGGCGATCGAGCGGGCTGCTAGGTCTATCGCCATGGTCCATCCGTTCCTTGAAACGGGCGCCCTGGTGCGCCACCGGGATCGCCCCGAATGGGGCGTGGGTCAAATCCAGTCCATTATACCGGATCGCATTACGGTGACCTTTGAAGAGTATGGCAAGGTGGTGTTTGTCGGCGACGACCCGCCGCTCGACTTCGTTGCACCCGACCACTTGTGATCGCCGCACCGTAACCTGTGGCACGAAAGCGTGGAACAACGCTTAATTTGTGCCAAATCGGCGCGTGCCCTCGCCATTGCGCGGTTTCATGCTTCGACATAGTGTCCGCGCGCGTCACACCAGCGGCCGGTCATCGGTGCCGGTCGGCGGCCAGCCAACGGCCAGCGCTGCGCCGGCGGCACGGGGACCGCACAGCGGGGGCAGTCCCGGTTGCGACGCCACCGCGGTTTTGGCGCCCGGTCGCGCCCGCGCGGCGATGAGAGGTCTTCTGAACCATGCAGGTTGACGCCGGTCGCTTCACCGTCCGCCTCGCCCGCGACGACCGCGAGGTGGCGGCGGCGCAGCGCCTGCGCTACCGCGTGTTCGTCGAGGAAATGGGTGCGAGCGTGCCGGCCGAAGACGCCGCCTGCCGGCTGGAGCGCGACCGCTACGACCCGTATTTCGACCACCTGATCCTGATCGACAACGAGTGCGATGACGCCGAGATGCCGCTCGGCGTGGTCGGCGTCTACCGGCTGATGCGCGGCAGCGCGGCGCGCGACGGCATCGGATTTTACGGCGACGGCGAGTACGATCTCGGCAAGCTGTATGCTTGGCATACCGAGACGCTGGAGCTTGGCCGATCCTGCGTGGACGCGGCATATCGCGGCGGCTCGGGCATGCACCTGTTGTGGACCGGGCTCAGCCGGTACGTCGATCTGCACAAAATCGGCATTCTGTTCGGCGTGGCGAGCTTCCATGGCGATGACACCGCGCCGCTGGCCCAGGCGCTGAGCTTCCTGCACCACAACCACCTGGCGCCGCCGGATCTGCGCGTCCGCGCGGTGGCCGAGCGCTTTGCCCCGATGGACATTCTGGCGCCCGAGGCGGTGGACAAGGCCGAGGCGCTGCGCCAGATCCCAGCGCTGATCAAAGGCTATCTGCGGCTTGGCGGTTTCGTGGGCGAGGGTGCATTCGTCGACTATGACTTCAACACCGTCGATGTGTGCCTGATCATGGATACGGGGCGTATGGTCGACCGCTATCTGCGTTTCTACCAACGCCACCAGAAGCGGGGCGGTACGCCGACCGCGGGGTCGGCGAGCGACCAAAAGGGCGACCGGACGGGCGACCGGAAGGGCGGCGAGACGGGCGGCGATACGAGCGACCGGACGGGCGGCGGCGCATGAGCGAGACGACGCCGACCTCGGCGCCAGGGGCGACGGCGGGCGACGCGTTGGACGATGCGGCGCGGCCCGGCGAGGCGCGGATCGGGCGCAGCGAAACCTGGCGGGGTGCCGAGCCGCCGGTGATGCAGCCGCAGACCCGGATCCAGAAGATGCGGGGGCTGCTGCGTCTGGCTGCCTTTGCGGCGATCACGGGCGTGGCGCTGGCGCTGTTTCTGATCGGCCGCTACGCGCGCGCCTGGCTGGGCCAGTGGGTCACCTTCCACTTTTTCGTCGCGCGGGTCTGGTCGCGGGCGGGGCTCTGGTTGGCGGGGCTTTCGCTCCACATCGAAGGGCGGCCCGTGCCGCGCGGCGCCCTGGTCGCGAACCACTGCTCGTGGATCGATATCCTGACGCTCCGCGCGGTGTGCCTGATGTACTTTGTGTCCAAGGCCGAGGTGGCAGACTGGCCCGGCGTCGGCTTTGTGACGCAGGTCACCGGCACGATCTTCATCGAGCGGCGGCGCACCCAGGCCAAGGCGCAGGAGGCGGTTCTGCGCGCGCGCATCGCGGCCGATCAGCTGTTGATCTTCTTTCCCGAGGGCACCTCGACCGACGGGCAGCGCGTGCTGCCGTTCAAGTCGTCGCTGTTTTCGGTCTTCTATGACGAGGGGCAGGGCGCCGATTTGCTGGTCCAGCCGGTGTCGCTGCGCTATCGCCCGGCGCGGGATCTCGACCTGCCCGACAACTTCTATGCCTGGTGGGCCGACATGTCGTTCTACGGCCACATGCTCGAGGTGTTCGGCCGCTCGCGCCGGGGCGCTGCGTGCCTGATCTTCCACCCGCCGCTCCGGCCCGGCGACGTGGGCGATCGCAAGGCGCTCGCCCAGGCCGCCGGCGACGCGGTGCGCGAGGGCCACGCGCGTCTGGGCCAGGCCTGACGCCAGCGCATGGCGTGCGGGTCAGCCCGCTGCGCGATGGTCCTCGGCCTGCGGCGCCATAAAGGTCATCCACTCGATAAAGCTGTAGATCGGCTGCGCGCGGGCGATGGCGTGGCCCTGTAGGCTGTCGCAGCCCACCTCGGCGATGGCGGCGAGCTGTTCGCGCGTCTCGACCCCGCAGGCGCAGATCTCGACGTCCAGCGAGCGCGACAGCGTGACGAGGCCCTGGAGCAGCGTCTGTCCCTCGCCCCCGGCGCCGAGCTGGCCCACCAGCGCGCGGTCCAGCTTGACCCCGCTGGCGCGGATCGCGGCGAGACCGGCGAGCGAGACCTCGTCGCGGCCGAACCGGTCCACGACGATGCGCACACCCATCTGGCGCAGTTGGCGCAGCGTGGCGCCGGCGAGCTGGGCGCCGCGGCCGCCGCAGGCGCTCTCGGTCACCTCGACGGCAAGCCGCTCGGGCGGGCAGTCGGCGCGGTCCAGCATAAAGCGGATACGGTCGGCGACCCCGACACGGCGGAGTTCGGCATGATCCATGTTCATGGCGATCCGCTGGGGCATGGCGTCGGCGTCGCGCAGGCGGATCAGCGCGGCCGCCAACAGTGCATGGACCTGGTCCTGCACCCGGTCCAGCAGGTTGTGGTGCTCGGCGACCGATAGCATGGTCTCGGCGTCCACCGCGCCCAGCTGCGTGTCGTGCCAGCGCAGCAGCGCCTCGGCGCCCACCACCCGGTCCGCGCCGGTCGTGACGATGGGCTGCAGCCAGAGCGCGAGCCGCCCCTCGTCCAGCGCCCGGCCGAGACCGGTGGCAATGCGCCCTTCCCGCTCGACCTTCTCGCGCAGCGCCATGTCGAAAAAGGCGAAGCGGCCGCGGCCCTCGCTCTTGGCGATGTAGGTGGCGAGGTCGGCGTCGGCGAGCAGACGCTCGGCCCCGGCGGCCGGCGTCTCGCGGTCGGCCGTCGCGATTCCGATCGAGGCGCCGATCTGACACTTGTTGGTGCCCACCTCGATGGGCTCGCGCGCGGTCGCGACCAGCCCACCGGCGATCTCGCGGGTGCGCGCCACGCTGTCGCCCGCCAGGACGACGCAGAACTCGTCGCCGCCGATGCGCCCGACGTGGCCGCCGTCGCCCACCACCGCGCGCATGCGCTGGGTGGTGACACGCAGCACGGTGTCGCCTGCCTCGTGGCCCAGCGTGTCGTTTACCGCCTTGAAGTGATCCAGGTCCACATGCAGTGCCGCGACGGGTGCGGTCGTCTGGGTCGCGAGCATGCCCTCGAGCATCCGGGTCAGCCCGCGCCGGTTCAGCACCTCGGTCAGCGGGTCGTAGAAGGCCATGCGCTCGACATCGCGCATCGCGGCTTCGGAGCGGCGCTGCATGCCGGCGTAGAGCGCCAGGCCCGCCGCACCGGCCAGTGCCGCCTGGGCCAGCAGCAGGCCGATGGCGGTGCCGGCCGAGATCACGCCGCGCTCCGCCGCTGCACCCAGGACCAGCGCGAGGGTCGCCGTGCCCCCGGCCAAGGCCGCGAAGTAGCCCGTGCGCCCGTCGTCGCGCAGCGCCAGCACCATGTCGGCCAGGGCGATCCGGCGCTTGGCCGCGATGTCCTGATCGGTCGCGCCGCCGCGCTCGGCCGCGGGTGCTTCGTCGCCGTTGGCGACGGCCAGCGCCTCGCGATGCAGCGCGCGCTCGCGCTCCATCGTGTACAGCGCCGCCAGCCAGTCCAGCGCCCCGGGCGGCAGGCCCGCAGGCGCCGGCGGCTCTGCCAGCAGGGCGGCCGCGGCGTCCAGCGCCTCGGCCACAGCGTCCAGCGGCGCCAGCAGCGCGGGCGTGTTGACGGCGTCTTTGGCCGCGGCGTGCAGCTTGGCGGCGTCCATCAGGTGGTCGAAGGCGACCCCGTCCGCCGCGATCGAGGCGAGCTCGGCCGCCGCCTTGCCGATGCGATCCAGCGTGCCGCGCGTCTCGCCGGCCAGCGTGCGCAGATCCTCGGCCAACCCCGCGGCCTGGGCGCCGACCACGACCGTGGCGGCCCGATCCGCAGCGTCGCGGCTGCCTTGGGTGCGCTCCAGCGCCACGACAACATGCTCAAAGCGCTGTGCGATCTGATCCGCGGCCTGGGCCGGCTCGCCCAGCGCGCGGCGGGCCCGGTGCAGGCCCACGATCAGCCCCTCGGCCCGCTCCAGCGCCGCCCCGGTTGCGGCGTCGGATGCATCGGGCGCCGGCGGCCCGTCGCGCCGCGGCGCCAGATGACGGCGCGTGCCGGTCAGCGCCGTGGTCAGCGTCTCCATCGCCGCTGCGACGCGCGCGGCGTGGTCGGCCATCGCCGCGGGCGATGTCGGGTGCGGCGCCTCTGCCGATCCCACCGCTGCACGGGCGTCCGCCGACGCGTCTGCGTCTGGCCCGGCTGTGCGCTCTGCCATGCTGTCCCCAACGGTTGTTTCCCAGGACGTTTCCTGGGCGATTCGGCCTTAACGGTGCGTGTTCGCGACGGTTGCGTTCTTGGCGCGCACGGCCGCACGCCCGCGCCGAAAAGACCGAGGCGCGCCGCCCGCCAGCGGCGTTTCTGGCAACAACCCTCGGTCCGTTCAGGCTGCGGAAACGGTTGTGCGTTACTCCCTAGCGACGGGGTCAGGATGCCCCGTGCGGAAACCCATGGGGGGTGCGTTGGCGGCCACCGTTCTCACTGTCGACGACAGTCGCAGCCTGCGCGCCGCACTGCGGGAGACGTTGGAGGAGATTGGTCACCAGGTGTTGGAGGCTGAGGACGGTCTCCACGGTCTGCAAGTGCTGGCCGACAACGCGGTGGACCTGGTGATTACCGATCTCAACATGCCGCGCCTGGACGGGATTGGGTTTATCCGCCGCGTGCGGGCCGAGGAACGGTTCGCCGGCCTGCCCATCGTAATGCTGACGACCGAGGGTCAGGCCGACCGCATGCGCGAGGGTAAGAGCGCCGGCGCGACCGCGTGGATCGTCAAACCGTTCAACGAGCTGCAGATCGAGATGCTCCTGCGCCGCCTGATCGACTGATCGACTGATCGCCTGAGTAACCACCACCGATGGGCGATGCTGCGGCACCCGCCATCCCGCCCTTTGCATCGCGACGGTGGACGCCGGAGCAGCGCGATATCGAACCGGCCTTCGCTGACGCGCGGAGCACCGCCTCGATCGTCGGTTACCGGACGATGGCCACGATGAAGGCGCCTGGGCTGAGCGCCTTGCTCGACCCGGTGATCCACGCGCGCCGCAACCCCGCCCAACCGCAGGGAACGCGGTTGCGGCCCCCGCGCCTCACTCGATGCCAGGATCCGGTACGCGCTGAAATGGGCTCGGGTCGGGTGCATCGGCGGTGCTGTCCGCACCAAGGGTGCACACGCGCTCGGCGAGGGCTGCGGGAGGCAACTCTTCCTCCACCGCGTCCATCGACCGGGCGACGGCTGGCATGCCGTACACCACGCAGCTGGCCTCGTCCTGGCCCAACGTGCGCGCGCCGGCGTCGCGCATGCGCTTCAGCCCCCGCGCGCCATCGTCGCCCATGCCCGTCATGATGATGCCCAGCGCATTGGCGCCGGCCCGATCGGCCACGGTGTCGAAAAGCACATCGACCGACGGGCGATGGCGGTTGACCAGCGGCCCGTCCTTGATCGCAACGCCATAGTGCGCACCCGAGCGCGTAAGCGTCATGTGGCGATCCCCCGGTGCGATCAGGACACGCCCGCGGATCAGCGTATCGCCGTCCTCCGCCTCCTTGACCGTAACTTGGCAGAGACCGTCGAGGCGGCGCGAGAAGGCCGCGGTGAACCCCGCCGGCATATGCTGCACCACGACAATCGGCGGGGCGAAGTGTGGCAGTCGCTCGAGCAGTTCGCGCAGCGCCTCTGTCCCGCCGGTCGAGGCGCCGATCGCGACGACTTTCTCGGTCGTCTTGATCATCGCGCCGCCGTCGCCGCGCCGGGAAACGGCACCAGCCGTGCGCGGCCCGGCGCTTGCGCGATCGGGTGCAGCCGCGCTGTGACCGGCCCGCCTTTGCCTGGTTTCGGTATCGCCGCCGGCGTCGCCGGCAGTCGGCGCTGCCTCGCGCCTGTCGCGCGGGCGGGCGAGCGCTGCGGCGTAGACGGTGTCGCGGATGCGCGTCGCGCTGTCCTCGAAGAATTGGCGCTGGCCAAGCTGCGGCTTGGCGATGACATCGATGGCGCCGGCATCCAGAACGGCCCCCAGGGTCCGCGTGCCGTCGCCGACCAGCGACGAGCACACCACCACGGGGATTGGGCGCTGGGCCATCAGTCGGCGCAGAAATGTGATGCCGTCCATGCGGGGCATTTCGATGTCCAGCGTGATCACGTCGGGCACGCGGCGCCGGATCACGTCGCGCGCACCGAGCGGGTCGCCGGCGGTGCCCATCACCTCGAGCCCTGGATGATCGGAGAGGATTGCCGCCAGCGCCTCGCGGACCAGGGCGCTGTCGTCGACGATCAGCACCTGCTTCGGCGGTGAACCCATCACCCCAACTTTCGGAAGATGGATGGGGCTTCGCGCGCCAGTTTTGGATGGCGCACAGCGCCGGCCTCGCTCTGACCGCACAGCAGAAAGCCCCCGGGCCGCAGCCGGCGAACCACCGCGTCGACCACTTGCGTCCGAGTGTCGGCACCGAAGTAGATCAGCACGTTGCGCAGGAATGCCACGTCGGCTGCGATCCCGCCCAACGTGGCGTCGGCCGTCAGGCTACAGCGGCGCCACGTTGCCTTTTTTCGAAGCTCGGGGACCAGCCGCGATCGCCCGTCCCCATTGCGGGACGCCATGAAATAGCGCCGCCGCACCGCGGTCGGGAGGTCGCGGCACTCTTCTTCCGAGTAGATCGCGCGCGCCGCGCGGGTCAGGATCGGGGCCGAGATATCGGTGCCGATCAGACGGGCATCGACGCTCAACCGGCCAGCGGCGCGTGCGTCCTCCAGCACCATCAGGGCCGAGTAGCCTTCTTGTCCTGTGGAACAGGCAGCGCTCCACACCGTCAGCGGGCGGTCATGCCCGGCGCCGGCGCCGAGCAGTCGCTCGACACCTTCTTCGGCCAGCCAGCCGTACTGCATGGCTTCGCGAAAAAAGCTGGTGGTGTGCGTCGTCAGCGCCTCGACCAGACGGTGGCGCTCGTGCGCATCTTCGCGCACGATCTTCAAGTAAGAGCTGGCGTCCTCAAGCCCTAGAGCCACCAGCCGTGGGCGCAGGCGGGCGCGGATGAACTCCAGTCGGTCCGTCCCCACTTCGATCCCGGCTTCTCGTTGGAGCAGGGCGACGATCGCCTCGACCGTGCCCGGTGGCCACAGCCCTTCGACCGAATGCCGCTCCCGTACTGGGCTTAGGAGGCGTTGCGCCGCGCTACTCACGCTACGTCGGCCGGGTTGTGGGGCTCGAACAAGCCACTGACGTCGAGCACGAGGATCACGGCGCCATCGCGCCTTGCGACGCCGGTGAGCCGGATCGTCGGATGATGCCGGGCCGCGGGATCACTGGCGACACCTGCATCGGCCTCATGGTTTGACGATCCACCTATGGCCGCCTCATGCCCATGGGCCATAGGCACCGCTGCGAGGGGTCGAGCGGCCGAGGGGTTGAGCGCTTCCACAGCGGCGGGGTCTGGGTGCCAGACATCGCGAACCCGCTCGGCGTGGAAAGCGAGGTGCGCCGTCGCGCCGTCCCTTGCGGTCGACGAGCGGAGAACGACGATCCGGGTCTCGTCGTCCGCCGTGGGCGAGGCGACACCAAGGAGCCGGGCGAGATCCATGACGGTGATCGCGCGGCCCCTGAGATCGATCAGACCGATGGTTCCGGAGCCTCCAGAGGGCAGTCTGGTCACCCGCTGAGGTTCGAGCACCTCGAGCACGCCACGCACATCGATCCCGTAGGTCTGTCCGCCCAAATCGAAGGTCAGCAGCGTCGGAACGGCGGTGTCTTCGGCCGCGCTCGCCGCGTCGATGTCACGGTCGCCCGCTTCAGCTCGCATATCGCTCGAACTCCGCGTCCAGAGAGTCCTCGGCTGTCAGATCCAGGTCGAAGCCGCCGTCCGCTGCGTCCTTGTCGGTCGCCGCAGAGTTCATCCCAGGGTCAGCCAACGCCGATGTGTCAGCGGTCTGCGCTGCCTGCGGCGCTCCAGACGTTAGCGGTGCAGTCGGCGTGGAGCTTTCGAGTGCAGCATGAGGCGCCTCTTCGCTGGCCGAGGGTGCCTTGAAGGGCGCATTTGCGCTTCCGGCCTGGCGCTGTTCCGAAGTGGTATCTCTGTCCTCGGAAGACACTTCCTCGGCCGAAAAAAAGCCGATCACGGCGCGGAGTTCCGCTGCCTGGGCCGACAGCTCGGTGCTTGTGGCAGCGGACTGCTGTGCTGCCGAGGCATTGCGTTGGATGACATCGTCAAGGGAACGGATGGCAGTATTGATCTGCTGCGCACCGATGTTTTGTTCGCGCGTCGCTGCCGAGATCTCCTGTACCAGATCGGCGGTGCGCTGAATGTTGGGCACAAGGACATCCAGCATCCGGCCGGCTTCGCCCGAGAGCTTGAGGGTCTCGGTCGACAAAGCCCCGATCTCTGAGGCGGCCTCCTGGCTTCGCTCCGCGAGCTTGCGCACTTCCGAGGCCACCACAGCGAACCCACGGCCATGGCTGCCCGCCCGCGCGGCCTCGACCGCAGCGTTGAGCGCCAGCAGGTCGGTCTGCCGCGCGATCTCCTGGATGATGGTGATCTTCTCGACGATCCGCTGCATCGCGTCGACCGCGCTGGCGACGGCCTCTCCGCCGTTGCGCGCCTCTTGAGCCGACTGGGTTGCAATCTTCTCGGTTTGGCTTGCGTTATCCGCACTTTGGCGGATCGTCGCCGTCATCTCCTCGATCGCCGCTGAGGCTTCCTGGGCGGCCGACGCCTGTGCATTGGCGCCCTCGCTCAGCTCCTCGGACGTTGCGCTCATCTGACGGGCGCCGTCGGCGACATGGCCGGCGCTCGCACCGGCGTTGCCGATCACCTCTCGCAGCCGCCGCCCCATTGTGTCGAGCGCTTGGCCGAGGCGGTCTTGATCGCTGCGCGGTCGCACCTGTCCCTTGAGATCAACGCCGGCGATCCGTTCGGCCGCCTTGGCCATCACTCGCGTGTTGTCGACGCTGCGACGCATGGCAGCGAACAGCATACCGATCTCATCACGCCGTTTGCTGTCTGCCGAAATGTCGAGGTTGCCGCGGGCGAGATCGTCCAGTGCCTGGATCGACGCGCGGATCCCGCTGCCAAAGCTCCGCGAAAACCAGATTGCCCCCGTCAGCGCTATCCCCATCGCCGCAACGGTCAGCACGATGAGTAGCATCGTGGCGCGCTCCGACGCCGCTGCTGCCGCATCCGCGCTCCAGACGATATCGTCCTCCAAAGACACTGAAACGGCGGTCCAGGCATCATCGGCGCGGACATAGGCAGGGCCAACCTCGTCACGCAGAACGCCGCGCGCGACGGCCTCGGAGTTGCGTTGCGCCAGTGCCAGAACGTCCTGAAGCACGGGGCGCCAACCGTCCCAGGCAGCGGCGGTGAGCGGGATCCGGATCGTGGCGTCGCCCTCGCGTGCCGCCACGGCGCGGTCGATCTGAATGTCGAGCGCGGCCATTTCCGCCTCGACGTCGCGCGCCGCCGCCGTACGCTGATCGGTGGAGACCGCGAGCAATAGGTCCTTTTCGCGACGACGTGCCTCGCGCAGATGGTCGAGACCGGTGTCGATGGCATCCTCGATTTCGATCAGCCGGGCCGGCGTCGGGCCGCCCTGCGCGCGCGCCTCGGCGATCTCGAGGCGCACACCATCCAGAAGGGTATTCATGCGCGCGAGCAGCGTGTCGAATGCTTGTTCCCCGGCACCGGCGCTCAACGCGCGCGCTTCCCCCATGGATCGCTCTGCCACCAGCGCCCCGAAGCGCGCCTCGGCGGCCATCAGCGCGTCCATCTCGACCAGCACTGTTTCCAGCGCATCCAAGGTGGCGCCGTCGACCAGCGGGATAAGCTCCGATACGGTCGCGCGCGCTGCCGTGGCGGCGCCCATTGCCTCGTCGCGAAGGACGGCGATGTCGTCCGCACTGCCGGCGAGGGTGTACCGACTGGCGACGACATAGGCGCGCGCGGTCTCGCTCCGTCCCGCCTTCACGCGCTTAAGGACGCCGACAAGTTCTTCGCTCAACGCCCGCAATTCGTTGGAGACGGTGCGCTGGGCGTATCCGCCTATCAGGCTCGACATGGCCACGAGTGCCACGATGACGGTGAGAAGAGCGGTAAGTTTGGCGCGAATGGTCATGGCTTGGATCCTTATCGCGCGCTGTCGCCATTGGCATGCGCGGCGCGTTCTGACGCGGGCGGGAAGACAGTCTCCGGGTCCAGCAGCACCAGGATGCCATCGCCGTGTTTCGCGACCCCCTCGATGAAGGCTGTGGGCAGGCGCATCCCGATCGTGGGCACGGGCTCGACGGCCCCGGCGGGCAGTTCGACAATGGTCTCGACCTCGTCCGCCGCGGTCGCAAGCCGAGTGGTCTCTTCGACAAGATCGAGCTCGATGACAAGCAGGCGCTGGGGTGCATCCGGCCTGGCCGCCGGCAGGCCCAGGCGGTGGCGAAGATCGATGAAAGGGATGACGGATCCGCGCACGTTGACGACAGCGGGTGCCAGGGCGTCGGCGTGCGGGACCGGTGTCAGCGGCGGGGGGTCGATCACCTCGGTCACGCGCTCGACACCCAGCGCGTAAGTCTCGCCATCCAGCGAGAAGGCGAGCACGAGCCGCTCGCCGCCTGCCTGCGCCTCGGCTGGCCCGAACGCTGCGGGGGCGGGCGAAGGCGGCGGCGCCGTCGCGGCTGCGCGCCCGGTCATGCCGCCAACCTTGGGCCGTGCTGGGCGCGCTTTACGATTGCCGCAGGGTCGAGGATCATCGCCACCGTGCCATCGCCCAGGATGGTGCAACCGGCGAGACCGTCGATCCGCCTGTGATACAGGCTCAACGGTTTGATCACGGTCTGGTGCTGGCCGATGATTTCGTCGATCACCAGACCGGTACGTCGCCCTTCGCCGCCGACAACGATGACCCTTCGGCCGGTGGCCTTGCCGGTGCGTGGAAACCCGAAATGCTCGTCCAGGGCCAGGTAGGGCACCAGTTCGTCGCGGATCCGCAACAGGGACTGGCGGCGATCGGGCGCCGGCCCCTTTCGCCGCGGCGGCTTGCCACGCTCTGCCAGATCGGTGGCTGGGTCGGTCTCATCTGCCGCGCGCGCCGGATGCTCGGCGTGGCTCTCGGGAAGATCGACGCATTCCTCCACGGCGGAAAGCGGGAAGACACACGGTGACCCTGCGACGCGCACCAGCAGGCCCTCGATGATGGCCAGGGTCAGCGGGAGCCGCATGGTGATCTCGGTGCCCTGTCCAAGGGTCGAGGTCACTTCGATGGTGCCGCGCAGGCCCTCGACCGTGCGGCGCACGGCGTCCATACCGACGCCGCGGCCCGACACGCTGGAAACGGTCTCGGCGGTCGAAAAGCCCGGGGCGAAGATCAGCTGCCGGATCTCCGCCTCGCTCATCATCTGATCCTCGGGGATCAAGCCGCGGTCCGCGGCGCGCCGCCGGATCCGCTCGCTATCCAACCCACGGCCGTCGTCATGGACCGAGATCAGCACCTCGCCGCCCGACTGGCGCGCTGCGAGGGTGATGGTACCGACCGCCGGTTTACCGGCCGCCAACCGGTCGGCCGTGTCGTCGATGCCGTGGTCGACGGCGTTGCGCACCATGTGCACCAGCGGCTCGGTCAGGCTGTCGAACACGTTCTTGTCGACCTCGGTTTCACCGCCGAGCGTGCGCAACTGGACGTCCTTGCCGAGCTCGCGGGACAGATCGCGGAGCAGGCGGCGGAACTTGGCGAAGGCCAGCGAGATCGGGACCATGCGCATCGACAGCGTCGTGTCGCGCAGCCCCGTCACCAGCCGTTCGATCTCCTCGGCCGTCGCGTCCAGCGCCAGATCGCCGAGATCGCGGGCAACCCGGCGCAGGCGCGCCTGGGCGATGACCAGCTCGCCAAGCTGGTCCATCAGGTCGTCGAGCCGGCGCGACGGCACACGGATCGATGCGCCGCCCTGCGATCCTGCCGATTGCCCACGCTCCTCCGCCACGCCGTTCGGGGTGGCCTCGGCGCGGGCCGACGCGCCCGGCGATGTCGCGGCTCGTGCCGTCTTGCCTGTGGCGGCGGCCGCCGTTGCCTTTGCGGCAACCGCCGTAGTGGCCTCTTCGGGCGGGACGTCGTGGCGTGGGCCGGGCGGTGCCGCGTTTTCCTCCGTGGGTGCTGCACGCCCCGCGCCCGGTGCAGGGTCGGCGGCGTCTTGGATGCGTAGCTCGCCGTCAGCGACAAAGATGAAAACGTCTTCGATTTCCTGCCGGTTCGCCGCGGTCTCTAACTCCAGTGTCCAGGCCAGGTGGCATGCCGTGGGATCGAGCTCCTCGATCGGCGGCACGTCGTCGCCCGCACATGTGACGCTCAGCCGGCCCAGCGCTGCCAGCTCGTCCAACAGAATGTCCGGTCGGAACCCGTTTCGGAGAGCCGCCTGCTCGGGCTGGAAAAAAATTGTCACGCTCCGCGGCGGCGCTGCGGCGGTCATTGCGCCCTGGTGTGTGTCGGGCGCGTCCGCGGTGGCGCTGGCATCGCGGGCACCGCAATCATCGCAATCGTCCGCACCGAGCCGGGCGATCAGGGCATCGCCCGTGGCCGCCAGGCGCGCCGTTGGTATCGCCCCGGGACCGGCGTTCAGCAGCGCTGCGATATGATCGCGGCTGTCCAGCGCCACGGCGATCAGCTCCGCCGTGACCGGCCGGTTGCCGCTGCGCACGGCATCGAACGCGCTCTCCAGATGGTGCACGAAACCTGCAAGGGCGGCGAAGCCGAACATCTCGCCCGAACCCTTCAACGTGTGCATCGCCCGAAAGGCGGCGTTCACGGTCTCGGTGTCCGCGTTCTCTTCCAGCGCCAGCAGCTGGTTCTCGAGCACGTCGACCAGCTCGCGCGCCTCCTCGAGAAAGGCGTCGGTGCCCGTCTGGAGCCCGCTCACGACCGGCCCTCGGCGGCAACGGCGGGGGTGTGCACATGCGGCTTGGACAGCGCGTCGACCGCAGCCTTGGCCAGAGGGCCGAGTGGCGGGGGCGGGCCGTCGGCACGCGCACAGGCCGCTAGGATAAGCTGCAGCGCCGTGGCGCTAGGCAGCCGTTCTGCAGTGTCCAATTCCAGGCACCCTTGGCCGACACCGAGCCTCGACGGCGCCCTGCGCCCTCGATCCGCCGCCTCCAGCCATGCGAGCAGGTCAGTGCGCACGCCAGCCGCGTTGCGCGGCGTCAGCGCCGCTGCAATCGTGAAATCGTCCGTCGACGCCATCGCTTCTGTCGCCCCCGAGTCTGGTTCCCGCAGAGTAGTGCGCCCCGAGCATTGAGATTCGGTCGCGCGACATGGTTAACAGTGGTGCGATCTGAGTACTGATTTGCCACTGATCTTGGCGCGCCCGTGTCTGACAACCGTGCATTAAGGGCCGCCGTGGCATTCGCTGTGTCATGGTACTTGCGACGGATATCGGCTTGGACGCGGTCTGGCCCATCGCTCTCGCCATTCTTTGGCTGGCGACGCTGATGGTGTGCGCCAGCGCGCGGTTGCTCGGGCCGTATGCGCGCACCGTTCTGGTTATGCCGTTGGCGGCCGCACTCGATGGCAATGCGGAGCCCGGGCTACCGGTTGCGTTTGGCAGGGCCGGCGCTGCACCAGCGCTCGCGCGAAAACCGCGCCCAGCAGCGTGGGCGGGACGACGGTCCCAGCGGCGCAGTCTTTCACCGCATGACGCAGAGGAAAATGCCGGAAGGATTGGGCGGAGGCATGAGACCACGGGTCTTGATCCCGGTGCAGCGGCCGATTGCGTCGATCCGGGCGCCGATTGCCCCGTGTCGCGCGCATGCGCCCGCCTGGGCACCTCTCTCGAGCATCCGGCGCGCAATTGGCGACGGCGCTTGCCTCCGCCCCCGTGCCTCGACCATGCTGCGGGTACCAACGGTCAGTCGACCGGCGCGGCCGTAGGTCGGTTTAAGGAAGGGCTTGGTCGCTTCGTCGCGAGGCCCGCCCGGGCCGATGGACCCGCCCTGGGCTCTCCTTGGGCCACGCGTTCGGTCCCGCAGGCGAACGGCGCAGTCGCGGCGGTAACGGCGGCGCGCCGGCTTTGTGCCATCAGGGACGATGGTGCAAGGCGGCAGTTGCCAGCGACAGGTAGGGCGAACGATAGTCGGCCGCCGGCGTCTCGGCTGGTGCCATCCGCGAGAGCGCCCATGTCCGACAGCACCGCCGCTCCCGGCGCCACGGGCCCAGTGACACCGCGCATCAGCCTCGCGACCTCGCCGCCGAAGGGCGCGCGCAGTATCGCGGACATGCCCGGATGGTTGCGCGATCACGTCGTCGAGGAGGTCGAGTGCGTGACGCCGGATTTTGCCGGCATCGCGCGCGGCAAGGTCATGCCGACCTCGAAATTTGTGAAATTCGCGCCGATCTTTCTGCCGACGTCGCTGTTCTTTCTGACCATCACTGGCGGCTATCCGGACATAGAGAACTTTACCGAGTACGAGACCGACGCGGATCTCTGGCTGCGCCCCGACCTGGCCACGGCACGATCGGTGCCTTGGGCCAACGACCGATCGGTCCAGGTGATCCACGATGTCTGCGACCGCCAGGGCACACTGATCGATTTCGCGCCGCGTTCGGTGCTGCACCGGGTGCTCGCGGCCTATGCAGCGCGCGGCTGGCAGCCGGTGGTGGCACCCGAAATCGAGTTCTATCTCACCCGTCCCAACACCGATGCCGACTATCCGCTGGAGGCGCCGATCGGACGGTCGGGGCGGGCGCCGCAGAAGGCACAGGCGTACTCGATCTCGGCCGTCGACGAATACGACACGGTGATCGAGCACATCTATGACTATGCCGAAGCGCAGGGGCTGGAGATCGACACGATCATCCAGGAAGCGGGGGCCGCGCAGTTGGAGATCAACATGCGCCATGGCCACCCGATGGACCTGGCGGACCAGGTGTTTCTGTTCAAGCGGTTGATCCGCGAGGCGGCGCTGCGCTGTGGACTGTACGCGACCTTTATGGCCAAGCCGCACGAGGGGCAGCCGGGCTCGGCGATGCATATCCACCAGTCGGTGGTCGACAGCGCAACCGGGCGGACCCTGTTTTCGGACGACGACGGCGAGCCCTCGGCGCTGTTTCGCGGCTTTATCGGGGGACAGCAGACCTACCTGAGGCCTGCGACCTGTCTGATGGCGCCCTACGTGAACAGCTATCGGCGCCTGGTGCCCGACATGACGGCGCCGATCAACCTGGATTGGGGGCGCGACAACCGCACCACGGGTCTGAGGGTCCCGATCTCGGAGCCCGAGGCGCGGCGCGTGGAAAACCGGGTGGTGGGGGCCGACGCCAATCCGTACTTGGCGATCGCGGCGACGCTGGCGGCGGGGTATCTGGGCATGGTCGAGGGGATCGCACCGCGCGATGAGGTCCGCACCGACAGCTACTCGCGCGCGCGGGGGCTGCCCTATGGGCTGCTCGAGGCGGTCGAGGAGCTGCGCGTCTGCCAGCCACTGCGGCTTTTGCTGGGGGAGGGTTTTTGTACGTTGTATTCGGCCGTCAAGCTGCACGAGTACGAGGAGTTCATGCGGGTGATCAGCCCATGGGAGCGGGAGCATCTCCTGCTGAACGTCTGAACAGGGGACGATCGGGCGCCCTTGCCGGAGCCTATCGCGGCGGGGCGGCGGCTCGGCGGTGTCTCGTTGGCGGCGGGGTGGCG
>JBCCMW010000032.1:0-17690 GCA_039026175.1 Pseudomonadota bacterium | reverse complement strand
GAGGGCCCGGAACCTTCGCCGCCGAAGGCGCCTTCGGCGGCGATGGTTCCGGGCCCTCCGGGCGCCACGAACAGGCGGCAGCGCCGCAGGCGGGTGCGGCGGGGCTGGAGCGTGCCGCCGTCATCCTGCTGACCCTCGGCGCCGTCGGGCTGGCGGTGCACCAGCTCTTCAACCTGGCCCTGTTTGGACTGGTGCTGATCGAGGGGCGATACCTCTATCTGCTGGCGGGGCTGTTCCTGGCGGTCCTGTTCCTGACCTTCCGCATCGTGCCCGGCCGGGCGGGCCCTGCGCCCTGGTACGACTGGCTGCTGGCAGCCCTGGCCGCCGCCGCCGCCGGCTACTTCGCCTGGACGGCCGAGACCAGCCTCGACATGGCGTGGGAGTATGCGCCGCCGCCCACCGCCACCTGGGTCTCGCTCGGCTTCTGGCTGTTGATCCTCGAGGGGACGCGGCGGGCCGGGGGCACGGTGCTGTTCGCCATCGTGCTGGTCTTCTCGCTCTATCCCACGTTCGCCGACCAGGTGCCCGCGCCGCTGACCGGGTTCATGCAGCCGTTCTGGGCCACCGTGCCCTACCACATGATCTCGGCCGAGAGCTCGTTCGGCATCCCGATGAAGGCGTTCGGCAACCTGGTGATCGGCTTCATCCTGTTCGGCGCGGTGCTGTCGCGCACCGGCGGCGGGCGGTTCTTCAACGACTTGGCGCTGGCGCTGGTCGGCGGCTTCCGCGGGGGGGCGGCCAAGGTCGCGATCTTCGCCTCGGGCTTCATGGGCTCGATGTCGGGGTCGGTGGTCTCGAACGTGCTCACCACCGGCGCGGTCTCGATCCCCGCCATGAAGCGCACGGGCTTCCAGCGCCACACGGCCGCGGCGGCCGAGGCCTGTGCCTCGACCGGCGGGGTGCTGATGCCGCCGATCATGGGCGCCACGGCGTTCGTCATGGCCTCGTTCCTGGCGCGGCCGTACCTGGAGATCGCGGTCGCAGCCGCGATCCCGTCGCTGCTGTTCTACTTTGGCCTGTTCTGCCAGCTCGACGCCTATGCCGCGCGCCGGGGGCTGCGGGGGATGGAGCGGGCTGAGTTGCCGCGTCTGGGCGCCACGCTCGGCCAGGGCTGGATCTACCTGACCGTGTTCGCGCTGCTGATCTGGTTCATGGTGGCGCTGCGCCAGGAGACGCTGGCCCCGTTCTACGCCACCGCGCTGTTGCTGGTGGTCAACCAGCTCCGCCCCTCGACCCGCCTGTCGCTGAGCGGCATCGCCGACACCGTGCACGCCGTCGGCAAGGCGTTGGCCGAGCTGGTGGCCATCCTGCTGGGCATCGGGCTGATCGTCGGCGCGTTCTCGGCCACGGGGCTGGCGGGCACGCTGGTCAACGATCTCATCTTCATGGCCGGGGACAGCGTGCTGGCGCTGCTGGCGATGGGCGCGATCACCGCCTTCGTGTTCGGCATGGGGATGACGGTGACGGCCTGCTATATCTTTCTGGCCGTGGTGCTGGCGCCCGCGCTGGAGCAGACGGGGCTGAACCAGCTGGCGGTGCACCTCTTCATCCTCTACTGGGGCATGGTCAGCTACATCACGCCGCCCGTGGCGCTGGGCGCCTTTGCCGCCGGGACCATCGCGGGCTCCTCGCCGTTTCGCACGGGGTTCGAGGCGATGCGCCTGGGCGGTGTGCTCTACGTCATTCCGTTCCTGTTTGTGCTGAACCCCGCGCTGGTGGGCGAGGGGCCGGCGTGGGAGGTCGCGCTGACCACCGTCACGGCGCTGATCGGCGTGTGGTTCGTGGCGGCGGCGATGCAGGGGCACATCAGCTTTGTCGGCCCGCTGGCGGGCAGCGCCACCGACCCGCTGCTGCGGCTGTTGCTGGGCGTCGCGGGGCTGGCGCTGGCCGCGCCTGGGGCAACGCTGATCGGCCTCGGCCATCTCGAGTTGACGCTGGCGGGGCTGGCGCTTGCCGGGCTGCCGCTGACCATGGCCTGGCAGCGCCGGCGCACGGCCGCGATGGTCTGAGCCGTGACGCCCTGCAGGCAGCAGCCCCGCAGCGTCAGAACGTCAGTTCGGTGCGCTCGCCGTGGTAGATCCGGAACCGTGCCGGCTGTCCTTCGTCGCCACCCGGCGGCGCGTAGGTCAGGCTGTAGTTCCCCTCGGGCAGGCTCTGGGCGAACGCCTCGCCGGTGAAGACGCCCAGCTCGTCGCCGCTGCCGTCGTACAGCCGAAACGTGCCCGCATCCGGGGCGGTCGCCTCGACATAGCCGGGGTTCAGCTCGATGGTGCCCGACAGCGGGTCGGTGCCGTCCTCGATCGGCATCGACCAGGCCGGGGATTTGTCGCTCTTGACCACCACGTCGATCGAGCCCGGTGCCACATCGAAGGTGTTCCGACCGGGGCTGAGTTCGGCAATCGTGCGACCGTCTTGTTCGATCGTCACGCTGGGCGGGCGATAGCCGCTGGGCGGCAGAAAGGTCGGATCGGGCGCCAGCACTTCCAGCGTTACCGCCCGGGTCGAGGGCGGCCCGCTCTCGAACAGCAGGTCCACGGTACCGATTTCGTCGATGCTGATCGTGATCTTGCTGCTGGCGACCTGGCCCCCGGCAGTGGTGCCTCTGATCTGGAAGGTGCCCTGGCCCAGCAGCAGGGGGGCGGCGCCCGAGCGCATGCTGCGCCGCTCGATCTCGGTCGCGGCCGTGCCGACGACTTGCTCGATCACCACCTCGAAGGGATCGGTAAAGGGCTGCCGGGTGTCGAGATCCAGGGCCCTGATCCGCACCCCGCCCGGCGCGACCGGGATCTCGACGGTGCGGCCGGTGCCGCTGGCGCTGAAGCCCAGGCTGGCGATCACGTCGCGGTCGACCACGGCCACGTCATAGCGCCCCGCCTCCAGCTCCAGACGCGCGACCGCGCTGTTATGCTTGTCGTCGCCGGTCGCCGCATCGGTCACCACGTAACGCACACTGCCGCTGCCCGGCACGGCCGTGCCCAGCACGGGCTGGCTCCACGCCAGGCTGAACGTGATCGGCACCAGCTCGTCGCGCAGGTTGACCGTGTTTGCCGGGTCGGGGTTTGTGGTGGACAGCGGGATCGTCGTTGTCTGGAAACAGTCCTCGAGCTGGCCCTTCAGGTTGGTCGACGGCACTTCGTAGACCACGATGTTGACGTTCTCCGCCATGTTCGAGAAGTCGGGGAACTCGGCGCGCAGCGCGTCGCAAACGCTCTTGCCCTGGGGCAGGCAGTAGAGCTCCTCCATGTCCGAGATCAGCACGATCTCGCCGCCGACATCGGGGTCCAGCTTCTCCATCGCCGCCATGATCGAAAGGTGGATGGGCGTCATGCCCTGGGCGATCAGGGGCTGGCTCTTCTCGATCACCTCGCCGACGAACAGGTCGTCGGGCCGCGTGAAGTCGACCACCATGCTGATGTCCTGGCACAGCGGCTCGTCCGGCGTGACATCGTCGGGCCGCCGGCCCGTGCGCCGCTGCTCGGCGGCCCAGCTCAGCGTCGAGCCGAACACCATCACCGCCGTCTCGCGGCCATCGCCGTCGTTGACCAGGTCCTGCACTTCGGCGGTCAGCACGTCGCGCGCCGCACGGAACCGGCTGCTGCCCGTGGGATAGTCGTCGGTGCTGCGCATGCTGCCCGACGCGTCGAGCATGATCACACGGCCTTTCTCGCCCGAGAGCTGCTCGCCCACATCCATGCCGAGCTGCGCGCCGGCCGGGACCGCGCCGAACCCCGCCGTCAGACCCAACACCAGCGCCGGGGCGGCGAGCCGCGCGGCGCCCCCGACGGCGCGGTGGCGGTGTGCGGCAGGTCTAGGGGGGGCCGTCATTGCACGTCGTACCTTCCGATAGGCAGTTCCTCGGCCGCGCAGGGGGCCGCAGGCGAGACCACGCGCACGCGCTGGCGGGTCGTCGAGGGCGAGGCCTGGAGGTAGAGGTCGAGCTCGATCTCGGCCGGTGCGTTGCCGCGGCAGGCGCCGGAGGCCGAGAACGGCAGCGTGCCGTCAAGCTGGCCCAGCCGCTGATCGTCGAGCGCCGTGGACGAGGCCGCGGGCGGCACGGCGATGTCGCCGATGGCCGGATTGCCCAGCCGGTCCCGGCCCGACAGCACCCGCGCCTCGGCCGTGTCGGCCACCCCGCCGCCGTCGCGCAGCCACATGAACAGCGGGCGGCGCACCAGCCCCGGGTTCACGCCGTCCAGCGTGTCGTCGCGGCAGATCGGGATCGCGCCGGACGCGTCCTCGCGCGGGAACATCGGCGGGTTGATGCTGCACTCGGTCTCGATGTCGGGGCTGATGTCGATGCCGAGCGCGGCCATCTCGGCGCCGATCGCGTCGCGCAGATCGCTCGACTTTTGCAGTGCGCCCCGTTCTTTGCAAAAGGCGCCGAGCGCGCCGCGGTAATGCAGTCGGTCGTCGGGCGGGCTTGCGGTGCCGAACAGCGCCACGGCCATCGCCTGGTGCCCCTTGGCGCCGCTGTGCTCGATCTCCACCGGGGGGCGGAACTCGATGTCCAGCCGCACGTCGTCGGGCCAGAGCACGGAATCGTCGCCCGCATAGCGCGCCACGCATTCGGCGGGGTAGCGGTAGTTCAGGAAGTTGGCGAGCTGGGGCGACTGGTCCAGGTGCCAGCGCGCCGCGAAGACCATCATCTCGACCGTTGCCACATCGCTGCCGCCCGGGCCGCTGCCCGAGGGGGCAAGGCGGCCCATCCAGCGCAGCACCTCGCGGCGCAGGATCGACAGGTTGATGCCCGAGTAGCGGTCCAGCCGGTTTGCCGGCAGTGGGGTGCCGGGGCGCCGGGGGTCCAGACCCGTCTTGTCGATCAGTTCGGCCCTCAGACCGGCGCCAGATTTGGCGCGCAGCTGGAAACTGTCCAGCCGCCCGGATTTCTGGACGATCAGCACCAGCCGGTCGGGCTGGGGCAGCCAGTCGAACGGCGCGTCGTGCAGCATGCCCTCGATCGCATCGGCGCTGCCGACAAAGCGGATGTGGTCGGCGTCGATCAGCAGGATCCGCATCTCGGGCGTCTGGGTCTGGGCCCGGGCCGGCAGCACAGCGGCCAGCGCCAGCAGCACACAGGCCGCCGTCCAAGCGGCCAGCCGGCACGCACCGCCCTCACGGGTCACAGTTTGACCTCCGGCCGGGTCCGCGGACCACCGGGCGGGCGGCGGTCGCCGCCCGGGGGGCCGGGTCGGCGGCTCTGCCCGCTGCGGCCCTGGGGACTGCGGCTCTGTGGCGGCGGCAGCGAGCCGCTCTCGACCGCACGGATGTGCGACAGCCGCGCCCTGGCGCCGGGCTTCAGCAGCACCACGTCGCTCTCGCGCTCGCTCATTTCGGCCAAACCCTCGTGCATCAGGCCGATGATCACGTCGTCCACGATGCGCCGCTTGTTGGTGTCCGAAGGCAGGGTGACGGCGCCCTCGATCCCGTCCTCGTTGGCGTTGCGCGTGTTCATCGTCAGGATGTCGATCGCCAGCGCCGTTTCGGACACGCCCGAGTGTCGCCCGACGATGGCGCAGATCAACACCAGCAGGTCGACGGTGATGGCCAGAAAGAAGGCCAGCCACGCATTGATCTGCCAGTCGATCAACAACGCGACCCGCCCCTGGCTGATCGGGTTGGCGTTATCGCCGCGGGTGTCGCTGAGCCCGCTGAGATCCCGGGCCGCGTCCCGCGCCAGGTCGGTCTGGGCGAGCTGCATGCAGCGGTTGCCGAAGTCGATGATGCCGTCGGCGAAGACCTCGCGCGCGCTGCCCTCGCCGACCCGGTTGGCCTGGGGCTGCGCCGCGTCCAGGCACTGCTCCTGGTAGGTGGCCAGGTTTGCCTGCATCAGGCTCAGGTCCTCGACATTGCGCTGCAGCGTCGTGTCGTTGCACGCGATGTCCGCCGATCCCTGGGGCGAGCGCTTTAGGATCCCGACCAGCTCGTCGCACTTTTGCACCAGCGCGGCGTACTGGGTGTAGTCCTGGCTCTGCAGCGACAGGCGCAGGCGGTTGGCCTGGCGGCGCTCGCGGTCGGCGTCGAACCCGCTTTGGGCGCGGGTACGCTCGAGCTCGGCCTCGATCTGGCCGATCAAGGCCTCGACCTCGCCGATCTCGACGTCGAGCGTGGCAAGGGACTGCTCGCGCGTCCCCTGGCCGTCTTCGGCGACCAGGGCGGCCAGGCGCTCCTCGGCGGCGCGCAACTCCTCGTCGCGGCGGGCGAGCGCGGTCGTGGCCGCCGCCAGCTCGGCCTCGGCCGACAGGATGTCCGCCTGGATCTCCCGGGCGCGGGGGCCGATGCCGGTGGTGCTCTCGATCTGGAACGCCTGCGCCAGCGCCTCGATGCGGTCCTGGATCTCGTCGACCGCGGCGCTGGCGGCGGTGCGCGCGACGCTGCGGTCCTCGAAACGCTCGCGCGCGCGGTCCAGCTCGCGGTCCTGGCCGCCGATCTCGGCCTCCAACGTCGCGCGCTCGCGGCCCAGCCCCTCGCGCCGCTGGCGGGCTGCGCGCAGTTCGTCCTGCAGCGCCTCGCTCTGCTCGCGCCCGATGCGCGCCAGGTCGGCCTGGACGGCCGCGGCGTCCTGGATCGGCACCTCGACGCTGGCTGCGTACCATTCGGCGAACAGATCGCTGTCCACCATCGCGTCGTGGCCCGCGTCCAGGCTGGTGCGCATGTCGTCGCCGACCTCCTGGATGGCGGCCGAGACCTGGAGCTCGATCGCCTGGATGCGGCGCTCCTCGTTCCGGCCGCCGATGGGGCCCTCGAAGAAGCCGTAGAACGAGAAGAAGCTCGAGATGAACATGCACATCAGCCAGGCGACCATGCTGAGCAGCACAGCCATGCGGCCCAGGCGCCAGCTCTCGGCGATCCGCCAGGACATGGCAAACAGCAGGAACTGCACGCCGAACGTGATCACGGCGCTGATCAGCCCGTTGATGATGTCAAAGCCCAGAATGTCGAGCATCCCGGTGAAGGTCGTATAGAACGAGCCCAGCGACAGCGCGACGCTGGCCACGACCATGCCCCAAAAGATCAGTCTCGGCCCGCGCAGCCGGCTTGCCGCGTCGCCGATGCCACCCGACTTTGCCGTCGTATCCGCCATTCCGCTCGACCCTTCACACCCTCGAGGGCGACAATAACGCCCCGGTTACCCTCACGCTCTGTAGCCCAAAGCCGCCGGCGCGGCGACGGCCGCGAGCGCGCCCAATCTTCACGTTCGGCGCCGCGCGCCTAATCCTCGCGTTTGGCGCAGCGCGCCCAATCCTCACGTTTGGCGCGGCGCGCCCAATCCTCACGTCTGGCGCAGCGCGCCCTGCCTGGCCGTCCGGCCCGCGGCGCAGCCCTGTACCGCCGAGGCCCGCGCGACAGCCTTTACGCAGCGTGCGGCGCGATCCAGCGGACGGCACGCCAGCGCGCGGCGATGCTGCCTGGTTGCCCCGCGCTCAGTCATCCGAGCTGCTCTTCTTGAGCCGGATCGACAGGCCCGGCACGTTCTGGTTTTCGAGCTGGTCGCCCCAGATCAGTTTAAAGTTCGCCATCTGCGGGCTCATCTCCTTCATCTCGGTGAAGGTCTGGCCCATGCGCTCCAGGCTCCAGGGCGGCACGCGTCCCTTGCCGAAATCGAGCTCGGCCCCCCCCGGCACGGCCAGCATGCGCATGCCCTGCACGACCGCTACTTCGTCCGGGTTGCCGGTGAACAGCGCGATCCAGGCGCGCAGCCAGGTATAGTTGCGCCCGCGCAGCCGCTTGAACGTGGGGATCGAGCCGCGGGTGTGCGTGACCTCGACCACCGCCTTGGGCGGGAAGCGGTTGGTGGTGATCAGCGCCGCCACGCCGCGCACGAACATCACAAAGAGCAGCAGGTACAAAAGGTTCAACAGGCACGACAGCCCAACCGTGGGCCAGGCGATCTGGGTGAACAGCGAGGTGTCGGCCCGCGCCGCCTACAGTCCCTGCAGATCGCGATAGTCGACCGCCACCACGCGCCGGCCGCCGCCGGTGACGCCGTCCTCGAGCCCCAGAAAGCACAGGCACCAGTACGACGTCGAGGGGCGCAGCTCGAACGCGTGCCGCCCCGTCGCGCCGACGCTGGAGAACACCGGATCGAAGCCGATCAGCCAGCCGAACAGACCGTCGGCCTCGGCCGTCACGATCTCGCCGGCGCGCTCGTTCTCGGGCAGCACCAACAGGTTGACCAGGTCGAAATCCCACTTAAACGACTGGCGGCCCAGCTCGTCGCCCGGCACCAGCAGCCCGTCGCCCGTCGGACCCTGCTGGGTGACGCTGCGCAGGACCATCTCCAGCTCGCCGATGATCAGGCGCAGCGCCGCGTCGACGCTGATGCTGTCGCCGGTCCAGGCGCCCCGGGGCGCCGCGCCGACGCTGAACTCGACGGGGCCGCCGCCGAGCTGCGCGACGTCCAGCCGGCCGCTCCGCCGGATCTGGAAGCGCCGGGTCTGCCCAGGCGCCATCTCGATCTTGCGGTCCAGCGGCACGGGCTGGCCGGCCTCGTCGACGATGGTCAGCATGTCGGGCAGGTCGCTGGCCGACAGGTCGATCGCCCCCGGGATCGCAGCGTCCGCGGTCACCTCGAAGCTGCCGACAACCACGTCGGGCCCGTTCGGCACGACCTGGCTGCCGATCTCGCCCGGTGCGCAGGCATCGCAATCCTCGGTGCCGGCGACGGGCGTGACGGTCAGCGCGGCCGAGGGTTCGACGATCTCCAACTGCATCAGCTTGGAAAAGGGCGACAGGAAGCCCGGCACGGTGGCGCGGCTGCGCGCCGTGCCCTCGCCCGTCTCGTCGGGCGTGAACGTGAAACGTCCGCTGTTCGAGGCGACGTCCTTGTCCATCGTGAACGGCCGCCGAGCGCCCGGCACGTCCAGCTGCAGCAGCAGCGACAGGTTCTCGTCGAGCTGGTCGAACGGCACGGCGCCCTGGCCGCCGGTGGGCTGCTGGTCCAGCACCTGGGTCGAGAATTCGTAGGCGCGCCCGGTCTGCAGGCGGATGCGGCCGTTGGGGCCCGGCTGCAGCAGCACGCCGTTGGCGTCGCGCACCTCCAGCGAGGCGGTCGCCTTGGTCGCGAACATCAGGAACACGTTGTCGGCGACGGGGGCGTCGAACTCGATGCTGTGCTCGCCGGGGGGCAGACCCTCGGGAAAGATCAGATGTTCGACCAGGCCCCGGCGGGGCGGCGGCGGGACGACGCCGAGATCGGTGTCCAGCTCGTTCGGCGCGAGGCTCATCTCGGCCTCCAGCCGCCGCACGTCGCGGTCGTCCACGTCGAAGCTGCTCGCGCTTCGCTGTGCCAGCGGTGCGGCGGCCAGCCCGGTCGAGGCGATGGTGATGCGCTGGATGCTGAGCGGCGCGTCGATCCGGATCGTCGAGCCCTCGTACGTCACATACGCCTTCTGCTTGTCGCGGTCGGTGCCCGAGACGCGCGCGATGATGGTCTGCAGCTCCTCCCACAGCTCTTCGGCGTTGCTGACCGTATGGGCGCCGTCGAAGCGCGGCTGGCCGGTGTCGTCGGTGTTGAACACGCTCAGCAGCGCGTCGCGCACGCCCTGCTCGGCCAGCGTCCGCTCCTCGGCGGCGCGGATGGCGCTGTCGCGGTTGGCGACGAACAGGTACTCGACCGACAGCGGGCCCTTCATCGCCTCGCGGTGCGTGCGGTAGTGCGCCTCGAGCTGGGCCTTCGAGGGCAGGCGCTCGACATAGCCGCCGTCCGAGATCACGATCAGGTGGCCGGTCTCGCCCTCGCCGATCTCCTTGGCCATGGCGTCCAGCATGATCTCGAGCGGGCCATAGGGCGTGCCGGTCTGCGGATTGCTGGACGCCGCCTGGATCTGGTCGACGGCGTCCTGGTGCGTGGCTTCGGTCAGCTCGATCAGCCGCACGCTGTCGCGCCCGATGATCGACAGGATCTGCTCCACCGTGTCGGGCGAGGGCAGGATCGGCGTGCCCGTTGCGTCGACGATGGTGAATTCGTTGGCCGTCACCGGGCCCACGCGGATCTGGCGCCCCTCGCGCACCGGCGCGCGGCTCAGATACTGGTTGAAATTCATATAGATGATGCGATCGCCGCCACGGATCCCGCGCAGGCTGGCCGCCAGCATCTGCATGCCGAAGTTCGGCAGCTGGTCGCGGTTCTCCATCGAGCCCGAGGTGTCGAACAGGATGCCGACGACCTTGCCCGGCTGCTCGGACTGGGCCAGAGCGCTGCGGGGCAGGGCCGCGCACAGCATCAGCAACACGACAAGACAGGTCCGGATCACGTGCGGCCTCTCAATCCCTCAACAATGTCTGCCGCGGCCTTGAATGCAAAGCACGCGGGTACCGTTCCCGTGTTGAACGCGTAATAGTTGTTTTCCGGCGCCGCCTCGGCGCAGTGGCGCAGATAGTCGCGCCAGATCCCGAACACCGCCTTGTGCTTGTCGACCAGCTCGTTGCAGACGCCAAGATCGTGGTCGCTGTCCTCGATCACCGCCAGCGAGAAACGCCCGTGCATGGTAATGAACGGGTTGTCCGCGTCCCGGGGCCGGCGCATGCCCAGGAAGCTGTCCATCAGCGCGTCGTAGGCGTCGATGGTCTCGGGCTCCATCCAGCCCTGCTGCCCGTCGTCGCCCACGCTCATACCGTCCTCGGCAAAGCCCCGCAGTGCTGGCTGGCGCGCGATGGCGAAAATCTGCGCGGCACGCACCATCGCCTGCTGAGCGCCCGGGCTCCGTCCCTGATCACGTCCCTGATCACGTCCCTGGCCCCGTCCCGGGGGCTGCTGGCCGCGTCCTTGACCCTGGCCTTGGCCCTGACCCTGCTGACGCCCGCCGCCGCCGGGTTCGGCCGCCATGGCGATCGCGCTCTGCGGCGACACCACCGCCAGCCGCCGCGCATGGGTGGGGAACAGCGCGGCCAGCACGTCCTGCAGCGTGGTGGTCAGCGTAAAGGCGATGCGCCCCACCTGGCGCTGGTCGATCTTGGAGTCCTGCGGGCGGAAGTAGAGCTTCAGCAGCGCGGCACTGCGCAGCTTGGCCGGCACCGCCACGTCGCACGGTTGTTCGGCCGCCCAGGCGCCCTCTTCGATGGGCGCATGCAGGCCCGCGTGGCAGAACGCCCGCACCGTGCGCCGGGCGACGCGCAGATAGCCGCCGGCGATCTCGAACGGCCGGCTTGCCTGTTGATCGTAGCGATAGGTCTCGACCGCGATGTCGCGTACCGGCTCGGCCTTTTGCAGCAGGCCGGGCCGCCGACCGCGGGCAAAGGCATAGCGCCGCTCGAACGTCCAGGTGCGCTCCTGCAGGTCGTCCGCCTCGATGTGCAGCTCTTCCGACCGGGGCGCGACGTCGGTGACCCGATACACGTTGCCCGAGATCATGACGTGCGTGCCCTCGGCATAGGCCAGGCCATGGTCGGCCAGCGGCAGCCGCGTCGAGAGGTACTTGTCGCCCCGGTCCACCAGGCGCAGGAACTGCAGCTCGGCCGTGCTCTTGGGCACGTCGCCGCTCAGCTTAAAGCGGGGCAGGTGGTTCAGCCCGTGCCCCTGTTCGATGGGCACATTGTAGCCGGTGCACAGGAAGAACAGCCGCCGCAGGCCGGTCTTGGACGTGTTCACGCCCAACTGGTCGGGCGCCATGGTGTCGCGCGCCAGCAGCCGGCGCCAGAGATCCTTGATCCGCCCCTGGTCCAGCCACTGCGCTTCGGGGTCGTGCTGCTGGGCCGCGGCGCGGAACTCCTGCACCAGCCCCAGCGCCAGCTCCACCGGGCCCGGCTGCGGGCTGGGCGCCAGCGGGCCGTACTGTTCGACGAAATCGCGCAGCGCCTCGCGCTTGGCCCCGTCGGTCCTGGCGCTCTTGAGCGCGTCCTGCAGGGCGCGGAAGTGGAAGCGGGCCAGCGGATAGTCGGCCAGGATGATCGCCGACAGCACCTGGTGCGCCTCGCCGTTGCCGACGCCCAGACCCACCGCGATGGCCAGGTTGTCGCGCTCCAGCGTCACCGCCGCCGGATAGCGCGACTTGGGCGGCGAGAGGCGCTCGAACAGCCTCTTGTCCTTGATCGCGCCGCCCAGGAAGCGCTGCAGGTCGTACTGGTCCAGGTTGCCGAGCTGCTCGGGGTACTTCAGCGACCAAAGCTGCTGGTGAAAGCGTCCCTTGGCGTCCCACAGGAAAGGGTGGATCTCGACGCCCTCGCGATACTCGCCGCTGACCGACAGCGCGAGCTGGAAGACGCGCAGCGCCAGGGGCCAGTTTTCCTGGCTGAGCGCCATCTCGCTCGGCCGCGCGCGCCACACGATCAGGAACCGGTCGGTCATCGCCGGCACGTCCAGCTTGCCCTGGTTTGGCGTGTCGTCGCCCGAGGGTAGGAGCTGGCGCAGCCGGTTGCTCTGGTCCGACAGGCTCTCGGACTGGGCCACCTGCACCAGGTCGCGGCGCATCGACAGCCGGCCGACCAACCGGTTGATCGCGATGCGCAGCAGGCCCAAGTCCATCCGGTCGGTGTTGACCAGGAAAATCGCGCCCAGCCGGTCCAGATCGCCGGGGCGGAAGCGGTCGCCCAAGTGCCCGTCTTCGCGGATCAACTGGTCGATGGTGTCGGGCGTGGCCACGAACACGTCGACCGGCCGCTCGTCGGCCGTAGGCGCGTCGGTGCGCCGCCAGATTTCGACCAGCTCGCTGGCCACCAGCGCGTTCTCGCGGAAATGCTGCTCGATCACCTCGAAGCCCTCGTCGGGGCAGATCACCAGGGCGCTGCAGCCGCGGTCCATGGCAAAGCGCGCCAGGAATTCGGAGAACAGCTGGAAGTGCAGCGGTGTCAGCGTCTCGAGGAAGAACTCGTTGGTCTTGACCTGCGCGTCTTCGGCCCGGCGGTGCAGGATCTCGTGCAGCGTGTCCAGCCCGCCGCGCTGGCCGGGCACGTGCTCGGCGATAAAGTCGCGCCGCGACGGGTCGCCCTCGCCGCGCAGCTTGCCATAGAGCGCGGCGACCGGGTTTTCGCGCCCCTCCTCCTCGGGCGTCGGCGGCGGGGGCGGGGGACCCGAGGACGCCGGCGCCGGCTGGAACAGTGCCGTGCGCGCGATCTCCAGGATCAGGATCAGCGGCCCGATCCACAGGATGTTCTCGAACTCCTTGGTCGCGTCGATCGAGCCCGAGACCATGGTCACGAAGGCCGGCCCGCCGACGGCCGCGATGGTCAGGATCGCAGCGGCCAGGATCGCGGTCGTCCGCTCGGCCCCGGCGAGCGCGGTGCCAAAGCCGGTCACGTGCCGCGGATCGGCCGGCGCGCCGGCGCGACTGATCAGCCGGGCGAGCAGCGCAAACAGTCCCAGCACCAGGCCCAGCAACACAAAGACGATCAGCAGCAGCAGGTTGAGCGACAGGTTGTGCGCGAAATCGCGGCTGATGCCGATGTCGTTCAAGTCGACATAGACCTTGTAGGCCGGCCACACGATCTCTTCGGCCACACCGTTGAGAAAGATGCCCAGCGTGAGGGGCACGAAGTAGCGATCCGCCTGGATCGCCGCCAACAGATCGCGCGGCGAGTTCTCCCACCCCACCACAAGCTGCAGCATCAGCGTCAGCAGCAGGCAGACCCAGCCGAGCGCGATGCTACGCCGGAACAGCAGTTGCGCGATGATCAGGTACACCGCCAGCAGCCCCACCAGCACGGGCGCCAGCCCGCCGAGCGAGCCGATCTGGCCCACGCCGAAGTCGCCGAAGTCCAACACCCGCCCGGTGTCGGCGTAGAAATTGCGGTAGAGCCCCGCCAGGAACACGTCGATGAGCAGCGCGATGATCCCGGCGGTGCCCAGGCCAAACGCGATCCACTTGGCCACCGAGCCGCCGAACAGGTCCGAAAAGGACCGCTGCGGCCGGGCCGGCGCCGGGGCGGCCGGGGCGGATTGGGTGATGGGCGCCTGTTCGGCCGTCGCGGTCACGTCGACACCCGGTCGAGCTCGAGCTCGATCTCCGGCACGCCGCGTACGGGCACGTCGACGGGGGCGGCCGCCAGGTGGCGCACCCAGAACCGTGCGTTGCCCTTCAGCTCGAGACTGTGGCGGGTCAGGAACGCTTGCACCCGGCGCGAGTCGAGCGTGTTGTCGGTGAAGTGACGCTCGCACTCCTGCTGCAGCCCGCGCATTGGGCCGCCGTCGTCCACAGTGCCCGCCCCGCCCGCAGTGGCCAGCGTCTGGTCCACGATGCGGCGACGCGCGCCGGTGTCGTCCTCTTCCGCCTCGGGGTTGCGCTCCAACTGTCGGATCGCCAGCAACAGCAGCGTCGCGTCCTCGCGCGCGTTCTTGGCCTCGACCCGACGGCGACAGGCGGCGCGCGTCTCCTCGATCACCCGATCCAACTGACCGATCAGCGCGTGCCGCTCCATCGCGAACCGCTGCTTCAGCGTATAGGCCGCGACCCCCCCGATCAGCACCCCTGCGATCAGCGGCAGGAACAAGAGCCACGCATAGCCCTTCGACCAGATGCGGCCCCAGAACTGGATATCGAAGAACGGCCGATCTTCGCGCAGGTAGGCCTCGAGCGCTGCCATGCCGTTGTGCAGCAGGATGAACGTCAGCATCGGCAGCACCAGCCACAGAATGATGCGGAACGCGCGCCAGCGCAGCAGCTCGTTCTCGGCCTCGATCAGGCCGTCGAAGGCGTGGTTCAGCGCGGCCTGATCGACCTCGCGCAGTTTGTCGGGGGCCGCGGCCAGATCCGCGCGGGCCTCGCGCGCGCGCCGCTCGGCCTTGTCGCGCGCGTCGCGCAACAGCTTGAGCGGGACCTCCACCTGCTGTTCGCCACGCGCGCCGGGCAGCAGCCGCACGGTCGCCAGCGGCGCCAGGACGCGCCCGCGGTCCGAGCGCGCCACATCCAGCCGCCGGCGCAAAAAGTCGCTGGTCACCGCCTCGGCGTGGGCGCGGAAGTCGTTGAGCTTGCGGGGCAACTCGGCGCGCCAACGCTTGATGTTGCGCAGCCGCTCCTCCTTGTACCAAAGCCCGCCCTGGGTATCGCGCCGGAAGCGCTGCATCAGCTGGTCGGGCCCGCCGCCGCCGGCGGCCTTGGTCTCCTCGCTCTCGCCCTTCTGCTGGTCGATCTCGTTCTCCAGCGTGCCGAGGTTCGGTTGACCGGTCTCGTCGACGATGCGCTGCACGATCTCGCGCAGATCGGGCTGGTCGCTGGGCCCGGTCGGGCCCCGGGCGTCCGCGCTCTTGAACCCGCGCACGATGCATCGGCGCAGCATGTCCGAGGCGCGCTCGACATCGGCCGGCGGGTTCGGCAGCGACACGCTAAAGATGTTGCGGTCACTGGACATCATGTCGGGGTTCGGACGCAGCCGCGCCCAGGCGCCGGACGCCCGCTCGCCGGGGCGGCAGTCGGCCATCATCTCGGCCAGCGTGCGGATCTTGAGAAATTCCTGCCCGCCCGAGATCTTGTCGTCGCGCACCTCGCCTTCGGACAGACAGAACACCGAGTTGAGCGGACAGCTCCCCTGGCGATAGCGCTGTAGCAGCATCTGCGCGCTCTCGGCGTCGCGCGGCGAGCGACCGGCCCGGCGCACGGCGATCGCCGACCACAGCCGCGTGCGCGCCGGCTCGACCGCGCCGGTGATGGCGCGCGACTGGCGGTCGATCTCGCCCAGCAGGCTCTTCAGCGCGCGGTCGGCGAGCTTGCCCTCCTCGCTCAGCGCCGGCGCGCCGGCGTCCAGCGCCGCCAGCCCGCGAAAGTCCTGCGCGCCGATCACGAACAGCACCGCCAGCCACAGCGTCTCGTCGATCACCAGGTCGCCGCCCAGTTCGACGCACTGGCCGATCAGCGCATCGTGGTCGCGGGCATAGACCTGCGGAAAGCCGCCCCAGAACGCGCGGGCGTTGGCCCCGCCCTCCTTCTCGGACGCGACCTGCCAGAACTGCGTCTGCATGTCGGGGTGGTACAGATCCAGCGCGTGCAGCCAGACATTGCGCTCAAAATCCCAGGCGCGGTCGCCGTCGGCGTTGACGACGACGACCTTCGCCCGGGTCCGTGTGCGTGTCTCGGCCCCATCCGCCATCCGATTACTCGGCGAAGTACTGGTCGTAGGCCGCGTCCAGTGCGCTCTCGAAGTAGCGCACGGCCGCGGGCGGATAGCCCTCGTCGCGCACCAGGTCCATCACGTCGCCGCGCAGCGCCTGCGCCCGCCGCTCGGCCTGGCGCCGACGCGGTGTGGGGCCCAGCAGCGTGTCCTCGGCGCCGATCAGGTCCTCGATCAGCCCGAACCAGGCGGCGATACCGCTGCTGGCCGCGCGATCGCGGTCGCGCTCCTCGGACGAGCGGTCGACGACGATGCGCAGGAACTCGCGCGCGTTGTCCGGGGCGCCCAGCGTCTTCCACACCGGGTTGCCCTCGACCGACCCGTGCGGCCGCTTCAGCGTCTCGGTCCAGAAGTCGCCGGCCGCGTGCACCAGGGGCACGTTCTTGGTGAACGCGGTATAGACCGTCCACGGGTCGTGGCTGGGGCAGACGATCTTCTCGACAGCGCCCTTCATGCCCCGTCCCCGGGTCGAAAAGCGCACCTGCGGGCCGTCGCCGCCCTCGTCCTTTTCGCGGATCAGCAGCCCGTTCATCAGCGCGATCACGTAGCCGCGCGCCGCGTCGCCGGCGATCTGGCCCTCGCGCTCGGCAAAGATCTCGGGCAGCGATCCCGGCACGTGCCATGCACGGTCGACATGCGGCGTGAAACCCGGTTTGTCGCCGTGCCGTTCGGCCGCCAGGATATCGTCGATCATGTTCTGATATGCCGCCGACATCCGCCCTTCCATCCCGTCATACACGGTCTGGCGCGCATTAGCGGGCGCGTGACCCAGCTTCTGCAGGTGGCGCAGTTCCACGTTCACCCGCAGGTTCACGCAGATCAGCTCGTAGGGCGAAAACTCCTCTTTGACGATCGGGTTGTCGCCTTGGCGCACGATAAACATCTCGTCGAACAGCGCGTCGTTGTTCAGATCGCGCTTTACCTGCGGGTGCACCGTCCAGAACTTGAGCCCGGTGCCGTCGGCGTTGGGGTTCGAGAACGACAGGAACGGCTCGGACTGCCGCGTCACCCGGTCGACCAGGACACGCATGCGCGAGGGGTAGCTGTCTTCGCCGCCGACCGGTTCGCCGCGGCGCCGGGCGGTGTCGTCCTCGACCTCCAGCTGGCGGCGCAGCGCCTCCATCACCGAGAAGTCGTAGACGCTCTGATAGTCGCGCTCGACCGTGCGCTCGCCGAAGCCGACGACGACCTTCTCGAAGAACAGCTCGCGCACTTCCTTAAAGCCGCCCTCGCGGCGCTGGCGCTTGTCCTCGCGGTACTTGCGATAGACCGCGGTGACGAGGCTCTTGTTCACGTCGTCGCCGATCGGCACGGCCGCGGCCGCGTCCTTCAGCCGGCGCCAGGCATCGTCCTTGGCGTCGGCGCTGGCATAGATAAAGGCGTTCCCGTCGGCGCCGCCCTTACCGTCGTGCGCCAGCCGCTCGACCTCGGCGTCGCGCGCCAGATCCTTGGCGATCTCACCGATTTCGGCAAACAGGCCCGTGAAGGTGCGGATCAGGTCGTCCACGTCGGCCAGCGCCGCGTTCAGCACCTTCTCGGCGACCAGCGTATTCGCATACTCGCGCATCTTCTGCAGGCTGGCGTTGTAGTAGCCCACATAGTCGGACACGAACTGCTTCTTCTTGCCGCCGCCGAAGATGCCCAACACGCCGCCG
>JBCCMW010000031.1:0-18001 GCA_039026175.1 Pseudomonadota bacterium | reverse complement strand
GACGTCTGGCGCCGGGCCTGGTTGTCGAAGGGCGAGATGCGGACCAGCCGGTGCACCCCGCTCTCGGTCTTCAGTCAGCCATAGGCCTTGTCGCCCTTGATCTGGTACGTAGCGGACTTGATGCCCGCTTCCTCGCCCGCGCTCTCGGCCTGCAGCTCGACCTTGTAGCCGCGCGCCTCGCACCAGCGCAGGTACATGCGCACCAGCATCTGCGCCCAGTCGCAGGCCTCCACGCCGCCGGCGCCGGAGTTGACCTCCAGAAACGCGTCCGAGCCGTCCATCTCGCCCGACAGCAAGGCCTCGACCTCGCGCTCGGCCGCGGTCTGCTTGAGATCGTCCAGCGCGCGCTCGGCCTCGGTCACCACCTCGGCGTCGTCCTCCATCTCGCCCAGCTCGATCAGCTCGACGTTGTCGCGCAGGGCGGTGTCCAGCGAGCGGTAGGCGTCGATGCCGTCCTGCAGCGCCTGGCGCTCGCGCATCAGCTTCTGCGCCTTGGCGGGATCGTTCCACAGCGCCGGGTCCTCGGCGAAGGCGTTGAACTCTTCGAGCCGCGCCTCGGCCGTGTCCCAGCCCAGCCGCTGGCGCAGAAGCTCGAGCGACTTCTCGATCTCGGCGACGACGGTTTGCGTTTCGGCCTTCATGCGCTTCACCTTTGCCTGACGCACGACAGTTATGGGCTGGCGCCCCGCGCGTCAAAACCATGCGCGTCAAAACCATGGCGCGCCCAGCGCGCCGGCGGCATACACCAAGAGCAGGCCAACAGGCTGTTCCGGACGGCCGTGTCGCTGGGCTTATGGGTCTGGGCGGAACGCGATCCGATCGCCGGCGTGCCGCAACGCGGCGTGGGCGCGCAGAGCGTTGCGCAAAGGATGGGTTTCGCGTCGGCATACGCCGTGCACGGGTGGACGGCGCTCAGTACAGCCCGCCGGTGCCCGGGCCGATGCTGGCGGGGGGTTGCGGCGGGGTCCGTCCGCCGCCGGCTGCGGTGCCTCCCGGGCCGCGCGAGGGGACCATGCCGCCCGAATCCTGGTTGTCGTCGTCCAGGCTGAAGGGCAGCGCGCCCGCCACGAAATCCTCGCCGAACAGGATGCTGTCGCCGGCCAGCGCCCCGGCCTCGGCAAACAGCACCGGCTCGTCGCCGCGCTTGAAGACCTCGGTCATCACGTGCGGGCCCTCGGCATCGTCGGGCAGGCGGCGGCCGGTCTCGCGGTCCAGCTTGACGGTCACCAGCCCCATGTCGCGCGAACCCTCGAAGCTGCCGGGATCCTCGCCCTCGAGCGCGGCGACCATGAACTCCTTGAACACCGGACCGCAGAGCGTGCCGCCATAGGCCCCCCGGCCCATCGGGCGCGGGTTGTCGAAGCCGATGTAGCAGCCGGCGACCAGATCGGGCGAAAAGCCGACGAACCAGGCGTCCTTGCTGTCGTTCGTGGTGCCGGTCTTGCCGGCCAGCGGCAGGCCGGTCCCGCCGACGGTGCGGGTGGCGGTGCCGCTGTCGACCACGCCCTGCAGCATCGAGACGATCTGGAACGCGGTCGAGGGGTTCATGATCTGGTCGCGCTCGTCGAACAGGACGGGCAGCGCCACCTGGCCGGCGCTGGTGTCGATCTGCATCGCGCCTCCGACCATCGCCAGCCGCGCGTCGCCCGCGCCGGCCTCGGCCAGCGTGCAGCCCACGCACGAGCGCGGGTCGTGGCGGTAGATCGTGCTGCCGCGGCGGTCCTGGATGCGGTCGATCACCGTGGGGCGCACGCGCCGCCCGCCGTTCACGAACATGCCGTAGGCGGCGACCATGTCGTACAGCGTCGTCTCGCCCGCCCCCAGCGCAAAGGCCAGATGCTCGGGCATGTCGTCGTACACCCCGAAGCGCTCGGCATAGGTGGCGACGCGCTGCATGCCCACCTGCTGGGCGATGCGCACGGTCATCAAGTTGCGGCTCAGCTCCAGCCCGCGGCGCAGCGGCGTCGGCCCATAGGCGACGCCAGACGAATTCTTCGGCCGCCACGTCTCGCCGTTCGACAGCCGCACGGCGACGGGCGCGTCGTTGACGATGGTCGCCGGCGTGTAGCCCGCGTCCAGCGCGACGGCATAGACGAACGGCTTGAACGCCGAGCCGGGCTGGCGCTGGGCCTGGGTGGCGCGGTTGAAGACCGAGAACTCGAACGAAAAACCGCCCTGGATCGCCAGCACGCGCCCTGTCTCGGGGTCCATGGCGACGAAGGCGCCCTGCACCTCGGGGATCTGCTGCAGGTCCCAGTCAACCGGTTCAGCGTCGCTACCGCCATCGGCACCGGCGGCATCGTCGGCGCCCTCCGGGCCGTCGCGCGCGACGAAGACCACATCGCCCACGCGCCACAGATCGGCCGCGGCGCGCGGCGCGCCCAAGCGCTCGCCCTCGATCTCGCGCCGCCGGATCCAGCCCTCGCCGTCCAGCTCCAGGATCGCGTCGGCTTGCTCGGCGGGCACCCCCTCGATGGCGATGCGCGCGGCCGCAGGCTCGACGGCGGTGACAACGGCCACGTGCCACTCGGGCACGTCGCGCGGCACGTCGGTGTGGGCCAGGCGGGCCAGCCAGGCGGCGGTGTCGTCGGCCTCGGGCAGCGCGTCCTCCAGCCGGGTCAGCGGACCGCGCCAGACGCCCTGGCGCCGGTCGTAGGCGGCCAGCCCGCGGCGCCGCGCCCGCCCGGCGTTGGCCTGCAGCCGCGGATCGACCGTGGCGCGCACGGTGAGCCCACCCTCGAACAGCGCCTCGCGGCCCAGTTCGCCGACGACCTGGCGCCGGACCTCGGCGGTGAAATAGCCCAGACCCCGGTCCTGGACCCCCGGCGCATCGCGCGCCTCGTCGAGCCGCGTGACCAGCGGCAGCGCGATCGCCTCGGCCGCCTCGGCCGGGTCCAGATAGCCGTTCTCGGCCATCTGGCGCAGGACATAGTTGCGCCGCGCGACGGCTCGCTCGCGGAAGCGCACAGGGTGCAGGTTCGAGGGCTCCTTCGGCAGGCCGGCCAGATAGGCCGCCTCTTCGATCGTCAGCTGATCGAGACGCTTGCCGAAATAGGTCTGCGCTGCCGCGGAAATGCCGTAGGCGCGCGCGCCAAAGAAGATCTCGTTGAGGTACAGTTCCAGGATTTCATCCTTGGAGAAGGTGCCGTCGAAGCGCACCGCCAGGATCGCCTCGCGGATCTTGCGCTCGACCGAGCGGTCGCTGTCGAGCAGGAAGTTCTTCATCACCTGCTGGGTGATCGTCGAGGCGCCCGCGATCCGCGATGTCTCGCCCCGGATCTTGGCCAGACCGAAGCGGCCGATGGCCTTGATGATGCCCGACGCGTCGACCCCCGGGTGCTCGTAGAAGTTTTTGTCCTCGGCCGAAATGAAGGCGATCTTGATGAGCTCGGGCACCTCCTCGATGGGTACGAAGACCCGGTTCTCGGTGGCGTAGCGGGCAATCACCTTGCCCTCGGCCGAATAGACGCGGCTGAGCAGCGGCGGCGCATAGTCGGCCAGCTCGTCGCCATCCGGCAGGTCGCGGCTGTAGACGGCGATCAGCCCCACCATGCCAAGCACGCCGATCAGCAAGCCCGTGCTCGCGAGACTGAAGATCGAGGCCACGATCCGCATCATCGGTCTGTCCCCGCCCCGCCTTTGCCCGTCCGCCCGCTGCCCGTCCACCCGCTGCCCGTCCACCCGGTGCCCGTCCACCCGCTGCCCGGCCGCGCATGCCAGGCGGCATGCCGCAGCAACGCTTTATCGCACACCCTAAACGCCATCCGCATCATAACCCGTCTCGCGCCCGCACCGCCGTATGGGACTTTTCGCCTCGCTTCTCAACGCTCGTCTCTGCGGGCAGGGCAAGTTGCCCGCTGTCCCCGGCGACCGCTGCCGCCAACTTTCCCCACCGACCGCCGTTCCCCTCGGCCCAAATCGGTGTCGGCGACGGTAAATCCGAGCCGCCCCCTATTGCGCGCGGTCTGTGGCGATTGTCTGGCGCCATCGGTCCAGGGCCGCGGCCATCGCCCCGGCCATCCGTTCCTGCCAGCGTACGTCGCTAAAGCGCGCCCTGTCCTGCTCGCTGGTTAGAAAGCCGAGCTCGACCAACACCGCCGGCAGATCGGCGTTGCGCAGCACCCGGAAATTGCCGCGCCGGTGCGGACGCGAGTGCAACAGCGGCGTCACCGCACCGATGGCCTCGACCAGCGTCGTGGCCAGCCTGTCCGCCGCGCCGACGCTGCGCCGCTGGGCCAGATCCACCAGCACCCGGGTCACGTCGTCGCCCTGCCCCGATAGGTCGGTGCCCCGCAGGATGCGGTCGCGCGGGGTCTCGCCGGTCATCTCGTCGGCTGTCTGCGTGTGCGCCTCGGGGGTCAGGGTATAGACCGCGACACCCGATGCCTGACCGACCAGCACCACGTCGGCGTGGATCGACACGAAGGCCGCCCCGCCCGCTGCGATGGCCCGACGCGCCCGCTCGCCCAGCGGCAGATAGCGGTCGTCGACCCGGGTCAGCACCGCCGACAGGCCCGCGGTCGCGTCGATCCGGCGCTTCAGCCGATGCGCAAAGGCGAGCGTCAGGCGCTTCTCGACCATCCCGTCGACCGAGGCGCCGGGATCGTGCCCGCCGTGGCCCGGGTCGACGATCACCAGAAACGTGTCGCGCTCCGGCGGCGCCGCCGCGGCCTGCGGGTCCAGCGCCCACGGGTCCGTGTCTGCAGCGCCCTGCCCCGGCACCGCAAGCGCCCCGCTGGCGCCCCGCGCACGCGGCAGTGGCGCATATTGTGGCGCACGCGACGCCGCGCCCCGCCGCACCGGCGCCACGGCGGTCAGCGCCAGCGCCAGACGACCGGGCCCGCGCGCCGACAGGCTCCAGCGCGCCCCGACCGGGGTGGCCAGCGTCAGGGTCAGCGCGGCGTCCGCCGTCCCCTCGCCCGCCTGGCGCAGGGCCACGCCCTGGGGCAGCGCCAACCCCTCGTCGGCCAGCGCGAACGGGATCGCCAGCACCGTCTGGGACCCGTCGCGCCGCGCCGCGACCGCCGGGCGCTGGCGGTCCGCAAACCGCAGCACCAGCGTCTCGGCCGCCGGTGCCTCCACAGCCGTCAGGCGCGGTCGCGGTGCCTCGTCCACCGCTGCCGCGGGCCCGGTTGCCGCCGCCCACGCCAGCGCCGCGGCCACGCTGACAGCGCGCCCGAGCGCGGCAACCGCCGAGCCGCGTGGTACCACAACCTGCTCCCTCGCCCGTCGGGGCGTCCTTCCTGCAACGACCCTCATTGCATGCGCGCGCGGTCCCAAGCTGCAACCCAGAATTCGTTTGTCAGGCTCTGGCCGCCCCGATATGCAGAGATTGGGGGCGATACGCTGCGCCTTTGCTCCGCCGATAAACGGTGATCTCCTGGCCCTGCACCCACGGCATGCACCCGCGCATGGCCATGGTTAAAATCCGGGCACGATCGACCGCACGGCGGCGCCTCAGCGCGAGCGGGCCACAGGAGCCTGCCCCGAACGCCGCGGCACGACGGGACGCGGTCGCGATGCCCGGGCCACGCGCGCCGGGCGACTGCTTCGGTCGGCGCCTGGCGTGGCGGTCCGACCGTCACCGCGCCGACCAGGCGCAAGGAAGAGACAGCGATGGCGCGCAGCGAGACGATCGCGACAGTGTCCCGACCCGCCGGCCCGAACGGGCGGTCAGGCGGGCGCGCGGCACGACGCGCCGATGCATCAGCGAAACGACCCTGCTCCGGCCGGCATCCGGCCCCACCGGCGGCGTTCCCGCCCGGGAGGACGGCCGCGCCGCGGCAGGGCGACAGAGGCCCATGGCAAAGAAGATGCTCATCGATGCCACCCACCCGGAAGAGACCCGGGTCGTGGTGGTCGACGGCAACAAGGTCGACGACTTCGACTTCGAGTCCGTCAACAAGAAACAGCTAGCCGGCAACATCTACCTGGCAAAGGTCACGCGGGTCGAGCCGTCGCTCCAGGCCGCCTTCGTAGACTATGGCGGCAAACGGCACGGGTTCCTCGCCTTTGCCGAGGTGCACCCGGACTATTACCAGATCCCGGTGGCCGACCGCGCGGCGCTGATCGCCGAGGAGGCGGCCCTGGCGCGCCAGGCGGCCGAGGAGGAGGACGCCGGCGGGCGCAGCCGCAGCCGACGCCGTCGCCCGCCCGAGCCGGTGGACGCGGACGAGACCGATGCCGACGGCCAGGACGCGGCCGCCGCCGACGGTGGCAGCGACGCCGTCGGCGCCTCGGGAAGCGAAGTTGGGGCTGGGGCCGTGGCTGGGGCCGAGGCCGAGGGCCGCGCCGGGCGTCGCAGCCGCCGCACGCGGCGCCAGCGCACCACCGCCCCCGGCCCGCGCAGCGACGGGTCCAGCGGCATGGACGTGATCGACCCCGAGGGCGGCGGCTTCGATGCAACCGTCCCCGCCGCCGCGACAGCCGAGCCGGCCGCCGACGAACCGGCCGCTGCCGCCGACGCCGCCGCCGACGCCACCGCCGACGCCACCGCCGACGATCCCGTTGCGCCGGCCGCCGCGACAGCCGATGCGGCACCGACGGACGCGTCAGCGGAGGGTGCGCCAAGCGTCGGGGACCCCGCCGGCCCGGCGGCGACCGACGCTAACGCCGACGCCCAGGGCGAGTCACCGCCGGTCGATACCGCTGCCGCCGAAACGCCCGAGGATGCCGAAGCGACGACCGATGCGGCCTCCGTATCTTCGTCGGTGACGTCGTCGGGACCTTCCCCGGGGTCGTCCCCCACGGCGTCCCCCACGGCGTCCCCCGGCGCAGCGCCCGACCCTGCGCCACACCCGGCGCCCGACCCAGGGACCGACGACCCAGCCGACGACCCAGCCGACGACACGGACACGGGCCCGCGCAGCATGGCCGAGGACATCGGCCTCGGCGACGACGACGACGACACGGTGATCCAGGGCGAGGTGCCCGCGTCCGAGGGCGAGGCCGGCGACGCACCCGCAACCCCGGCCAGCACCCGCAACGCCGAGGTCTCGGAGGCGTCGGACGACGCGCGCGTCGCGACCGCCGGAACGCCGGACACCGACGCGTCGCCGGCCACCGAGGACATCCTCGAAAGCCCCGCCGAAACCGCCGCCGAAACCCCCGCCGAGACGGCCGACACGGCGCCGCCGGCATCCGCCGACCGCGCGCCCGCACCCCCAGACGCCCCAGACGCCCCAGACGCCCCAAACTCCTCCGACGTGCCCGCAGCGCAGGACGACAGCGCCGAGCCGGCCACCCGCACCGTCACCGCCGAAGGCACCGGAACCCTGGTCGCCGAAGGCACCGGAACCCCGCTCGCCGAAGGCGCCGGAACCTTGGTCGCCGAAGGCGCCGGAACCCCGCTCGCCGAAGGCACCGCGCCAGCGGAGGCCGCGGCGGCACCCGCCAAGCCGCGCCGCCCGCGCCGTCGCAGCCGTGCCAAAGCCGCCGAAGACGCCGATACGGCCGAAAAGTCGGACACCGTCACCCCGGCCGATGACGACAGCGCGACAGCGGCGGGGGCGGGGGCGGGGGCCGACGCGGGCAGCGCCGACGGCGACGCAGCCGTCGATGCCGGCGAGGACGAGGACCGCTCGGCCGCCAAGCCCCGGCGCAGCCGCCGGGGGCGCGGCCGCACCAAGACCAAGGCCGGCCGCGACGGCGACGACGATGCTACCCGCGACAGCGCGGCGGACGCCAAGGGCGACCTCAAGGGCGGCCCCGCAGCCGACCGCGCCGAGGACCCAGCCGAAGACGCCTCCGACGGCGCCTCCGACGGTGCCTCCGACGGCGCCGACGACGACCGCCATGCCGAGGTCGAGAGCGTGGGCGCCGATGACACCCGCGAGGAGGACCTCGCCTCGCGCGCCATCCGCCGCCGGCGCTACAAGATCCAGGATGTCATCAAGTCGCGCCAGATCATGCTGGTGCAGGTCGTCAAGGAGGAGCGCGGCACCAAGGGCGCGGCGCTGACCACGTATCTCAGCCTTGCAGGGCGCTACTGCGTGCTGATGCCCAACACCGCCCGCGGCGGCGGCATCTCGCGCAAGATCACCAACGCGGCCGACCGCAAGCGCCTGCGCGAGATCGTCGGCGAGCTCGAGGTGCCCGAAGGCATGGGCCTGATCGTCCGCACCGCGGGGGCCGAGCGCACCCGGGCCGAGATCCGGCGCGATTACGAGTTCCTGCTGCGCCAGTGGGAGCAGATCCGCTCGCTCACCCTGCGCTCCACCGCGCCTTGCCTGATCTACGAGGAGGGTTCGCTGATCAAGCGCACCATCCGCGATCTCTACTCCAAGGACATCGACAGCATCCAGGTCGAGGGCGACGCGGGCTACCGCGAGGCCAAGGACTACATGAAGATGCTGATGCCCTCGCACGCCAAGAACGTGCAGCAGTACGCCGACACCACGCCGCTGTTCATCCGCTACCAGGTCGAGAGCTACCTGAACGGCATGTTCTCGCCGGTCGTGCAGCTCAAATCCGGCGGCTACATCGTCATCGGCGTGACCGAGGCGCTGGTGGCGATCGACGTCAACTCGGGCCGCTCCACCCGCGAGGGCTCGATCGAGGATACCGCGGTCAAGACCAATCTCGAGGCGGCCGACGAAGTCGCACGCCAGCTCCGTCTGCGCGACCTTGCCGGGCTGATCGTCATCGACTTCATCGACATGGACGAAAGCCGCAACAACCGCGCGGTGGAAAAGCGCGTGAAGGAGCGGCTCAAGACCGACCGCGCGCGCATCCAGATCGGCCGGATCTCGGCCTTCGGGCTGATGGAGATGAGCCGCCAGCGGCTGCGCCCCGGCATGCTGGAGGCCTCGACGAAACCCTGCCCGCACTGCCACGGCCAGGGCTTTATCCGCTCGGACGAGAGCATGGCGCTGGCGATCCTGCGCGAGATCGAGGAGGAGGGCGTCAAGGGCCGCGCGGCCGAGCTGACCGTGACCATGCCCGTCGACATCTCCAACTACATCGTCAACTGGAAGCGCCAGCACCTGGGTCGGATCGAAGGGCGCTACGGCATCGTGGTGCACCTGATGGGCGATCCGTCGATGACCAGCCCCGAGTACCGGATCGACCGCGCCAAACAGGCCTCGCGCCCGGTCGCGCCGTCGCCCGAACCGGCGGTGACGGCGAGCAGCGTCAACACCGCGGCGATCCAGGACGCCGATCTGGTAGACGACGAGGAGGACGAGGACGACGAGCCTATGCGCCCGTCCCGTGCCGCCGACGCCGATGCCGACGCCGAGACCCGGCAGGAGAGCCGCAGCGTTGCCAGGGGCGAGGCCAAGGGCGAGGCCAAGGGCGAGCCCCGCGTAGAGCTTCGCGGCGACAACGGCGAGGACGGCGGCGGCAAGAAGCGACGGCGCGGCAAGCGCGGCGGCCGGCGCCGCCGTGCCAACGGCGAGGACGGTCCGAACGGCGACGGCGACGACACCGCCCTGGCGGCCGACGACGCGCTCGACGGAGCGACCGAAGCCGACGGCGACGCCGGTGCGACCGAGGCCCCGGCCGAGCGCCAAGACGCGGCAGCGCCCGACCCGGCCGAGGCCCCCGACACGCCCCTCGCGACCCTCGAGACACCCGCCCACGACCAGGCCGCGGCGACAGCGTCTGCGGATACCGCTGCGGCAAGCCTGGCCGAGGATGCCACCGACAGCACCAGGATCGACAACGCGGCCGAGGCAGCGGCCGATCCGGCGGCAAACGCGGGCGGGGGCGCAGCGGTCGAGACGACGGATGCCGAGCCCGAGGCCAAGGCCGCGCGGCGCAGCCGTCGTGGCCGCAGCACCAGGGCCCCGGCCCCGGCGGCCAATGGCGCCGCCGCCGAGAGTGCGGCCGCCGAGAGCACCGCAGCCGAGAGTGCGGACGCCGAGAGTGCCGCCGCCGAGGGCGTCGACAGCGCCGTCGAGCCAGAAGACGGACCAGCGGACCAAGGGATGCTCGAAAACGGCGGGCTCGTCGCGGCCCGCACCGAGCCGGCGGGAGAGACCGCGAACGGCGCGGCCGAGACCGAAACCGAAACCGCGGACGAGGCGCGCGTCGCCGCAGACCCCGCCGCGGACCGCGGCGCACCACAGCGCGCCGGCGTCGAGGGTGTCGCGGTACCCGAAGCAGCGGCAGGCGGCGATGCCGCAGTGGCTGATGATGATGATGGCGAGACGGGCACTGACGAGACGCCGCCGCCGCCCGAGCCGGAGCCGCCGAAGCGCCGCGGCTGGTGGTCGCTCCGCCGCTGAGCCCACACCCCGGCCGCGCCTGCCCGGCGCGGCCGATCCCATTCCATAGCGTCCCACATCGCTCGGCCCCCGCCCCCTGGCCGGGGGTGGCGCCCCGAAAAGACCGCGCGGCTGCCCCAGTTTCGCGACCGACCTGGACGATCCGAAACCCGGCTTCGTTGGGAGCCGTGTGGGTCGTTCAGCGTTGGGGGAAAACCGTGCGTGTGTTCTTTGCCGCCCTCGTCGCGGCGCTGCTGGCCGTTCCGGCCGCGGGGGCGCCGATCAGCTATCAGGCGCGCTTGCAACCGGGCGAGACCCTGTTCGGTCGCCTGCCCGCGCCGCCGGCGCAGCCGTACCGCGCGCCGTTCTTCGAGCGCGGCCACTTCTACAGCTTCCAAGGGACACGGCGCGCGCGCGTGACGCTGACGGTGAACCGGCTGGAGCGCGCGTTCGACCCGGTGTTGTATGTCTTCGACGGGCGGTTCGACGACACCCGCGCGCTGGACAACGACGCGGTGCTGGCCGTGGCCGACGACACCATTGCCGAGCTGCCGGGGTTCGCGGGCGTGTTCTCGGACCCGCAGGCGCGGCTGCGGTTACCGCGGACGGGCGTCTACACCGTGTTTGTGACCTTCGCCTTGTTCCGCGACCCGGGGCCCGACGGCGCGTTCGATTACCAGATCACGCTCGGCCGACCGCCGGCCGGCCAGGTGGCCTTTGCCGGGGACGAGATCGTGGCGATGCCCCTGCCGCTGCCGGGGGTCCTGTTGCTGGGTGGGCTGGCGATGGTCGTGGGGCTGCGCGGCGCGCGCCGGGGCTGAGCCGCGCCGGCAAGACTGCCTCGGCGCGCGGTCCCGGCACCCGGGCTCAGGGCACGGCCGCCGCGAGCGCCGCGCGCAGGCGTGCGACGGCCTCGGCGATGCGCGCGGGCGCCTGGGCATAGCTGAAGCGCACCGTCTGGCCGCCGCGCACCGGGTCGAAGTCGAGCCCCGGGGTTGCGGCCACATGATGCTCGGCCAACAAGCGGCGGCAGAAGACGGTGCTGTCGCCCCAGCCCTCGGGCAGGCGGGCATAGGCGTAGAAGGCCCCGTCGGCCGGCGCGATGTCGCGAAACCCCAGATCGTGCAGCGCGCCCACCAACAGGTCGCGATTGGCGCGGTAGGCGGCCAGATGCCCCTCGGCCTCGGCCATGCCGGCGGGCGTGAGCGCGCCCAGCGCGGCGACCTGCGCCGGGTGGGGCGCGCAGATGAACAGGTTCTGGGCGAGGTTCTGGAACGGGCGGACCAGCGGCTGGGGCACCACCATCCAGCCGATGCGCCACCCCGTCATCGCCCAGTATTTTGAGAAGCTGTTGATCACGATGACGTCGTCGGTCAGCTCCAGGGCCGAGACGGCCGGCGCGCCGTAGCAGACGCCGTGGTAGATCTCGTCGGCGATCAGCACCCGGCCCGCCGTCGCGCTGTCCTCGACCAGCGCGGTCAGCGCGCCGCGGTCCAGCATGGTGCCGGTCGGGTTGGCGGGCGAGGCGACCAGCACGCCGTCGATCCGCCCGCCGCGCCCCTCGGCCGCCGCCACCAGCGCGGGCGTGGGCTGAAAGCGCGTCTCGGGTCCCGTCGCCAGCCCCACGGGCTCGAGCCCCAGTGCGCCCATGATGTTGCGATAGGCGGGATAGCCGGGTTCGGCCAGCGCCACCCGGTGCCCCGCCTCGAACAGGCCGAGGAACGCGAGCGAGAAGCCCGCCGACGAGCCGGCCGTCACGATCACCCGGCCGGGGTCGAGTGCCACGCCGTGGCGGCTGGCATAAAGCGCTGCGATGGCGCGGCGCAGCGGTTCGATGCCGAGGCCCGAGGTATAGCCCAGCGTCGCGCCGCCCGCCTTGGCCTCGGCCAGTGCGGCGCGGGCGGCGGCGGGGGCGCCGGCGGCGGGCTCGCCCACCTCCAGGTGCACGACGTCGGCGCCCGCGGCCTCCAGCCGCCCGGCCTCGGCCAGCACGTCCATGGCGCGGAACGGCGCCACCGCGCCGCGGGTCGACAGGGTGTAGGCCATGAACGTCTCCCTGGCGGGGGCGCCGAGCGTCGGCGTCGGTCTGCTCCAGTACCCTTATCAATTGCCCGGGCCCCGTGGCGACACTAGGCTGCGCGGGGCTGAACCCGTCGCGCCCGTCGCGGCGAAGGGTAGGCGGGCGGGGGCGCCGCCCGGGCCGCGTGCGCGATGCCGTATGGGGAAAGAGACGATGCGAGCCACTGCGACGCCCCCTGCCCCGCGGTGCGCGCCCTCGCCGTTGCGGCCCGTGCCTGCGAGCCGGCGCCGGCGCGGCCCCACGCCGGCTGCCTGGCTGGTGGCGCTGGCAATGATGCTGGCCTGCGCGGTACCTGCCCGGGTTCAGGCCCAGTCGCTGATCCGGGACAGCGAGATCGAGCGCACGCTGGACGCGATGACCCGGCCGATCCTGGCCGCCGCCGGCCTGCCGCCGCAGAGCGTCGCGATCTACATCATCAACGACCGCAGCCTGAACGCCTTTGTCGCGGGCGGCCGCAATATGTTCCTGCACACCGGGCTGATGATCGAGCTGGACACGCCCGAACAGCTGCAGGGCGTGATCGCGCACGAGATCGGCCACATCGCTGGCGGTCACCAGGCGCGCCGCCAGCAGGCGTTGGAGAGCGCGACGGGCCCTGCGCTGCTGGGCCTGGCACTGGGTATCGCGGCGGCGGCGGCGGGCGCGGGCGAGGCCGGGCTCGGCATTGGGTTGGGCGCCCAGGGCGCGGTGCAGCGCGCGCTGCTGAGCTACAGCCGCGGCGAGGAGGCGGCCGCCGACCAGGCCGCGCTCAGCTACATGAACCGCGCCGGGATCGATCCGCGGGGGCTGCGCGACGTGATCGCGCGCTTTCGGGGACAAGAGGTGCTGACCATAGGGCAGCTCGATCCCTACACCCAGACCCACCCGCTCTCGACCGACCGGATGCAGCTGATCGACCGGGCGGCCGAAGCGGCGGCTGCCAAAACATGGACCCGCGAGCCGGGCATCCTGTACGCGCACGCGCGGATGCGGGCCAAGCTGTCGGGGTTTCTGGAAAGCCCCCGCGGCGTGCTGGAGGGCAAGGACGACGACGAACTGGTCGCGGGGCTGGGCGCGGCCGAGGCCGAGGAGATCACCCTCTATCGCCGCGCCATCGCCGAGCACCGGCTACCCGACCTCGACGCCTCGCTGGTCAGCCTGGACCGGTTGTTGGGGCTGCGCCCGGACGATCCATACTATTGGGAGCTGAAGGGCCAGGTGCTGTACGAGAGCGGGCGCGCCGCCGATGCCGTGCCCGCCTATCGCCGCGCCGTGACGCTGGCGCCGGGCGCGCCGCTCCTGCTGGCGGGTCTGGGGCGCGCGCTGCTGGCGCTCGACCAGCCCGACGCCTCGGCCGAGGCGCTGGTGGTGCTGGAGCGCGCGCGCCGCGACGACCCGGGCGATCCGTTCATGCTGCGCGCGCTGGCGGTGGCCTACGACCGGGCCGGCAACCGGGGAATGGCCACGCTGGTAACGGCTGAGCGTTTCGCCCTGATCGGCCGCCCGCGCGATGCGATGTTCCACGCCGAGCGGGCGGCGGCGCTGCTGCCCTCGGGCTCGCCCGCGTGGCTGCGCGCCGAGGATCTGAAGGCGCTGGCCCCGCGGCGCTGAGGCGACCCTCCGCGGCGGCCGGCGCGCCCACGGCACGGATTTCGCAGCGCCGATGCGCCGGCGGGCACGGTACCGCGGCACTGGCCAGCATCGTACCGCGGCGCTCAGGCGCCGACGAGGATCGTACCGCGGCGCTCAGGCGCCGACGAGGATGTTACCGCAGCGCCGATGCGTCGATCGCGGCGGAATGCTAAAGGGATGGAATTTCCTCGGGTACGGTCCGGTGCCCGTGCTACGCTTTGGCGGCGACCGCTGCGCCCTGCGGGCGCCGCGCCAGCAACGGAGACGACGATGACCCGACCCCGCGCCCTGTTCCGACCGAGCGGCCTGCGCACCTCGGCCGCGGCGGCCCTGATCGCCCTGGCCGCGACCGCCCCGGCCGGCGCACAGGAGATCGATTTCTCGCAGATGTCCGAGAGCGACAAGGCTGCGTTCGGCGAGGCGGTCCGCCAATACATCATGGACAACCCCGAGGTCATCGGCGACGCGCTGCTCGAACTGCGCCAGCGCGCCGACAGCGCCGAGCGCGAGGCCGAGGGTGCGCGCGTGCGCCAGTACATGGCCGCCCTGCACGAGACCAGCTACTCGTGGGCCGCGGGCGACCCGGAGGGCGACGTGACCATCGTCAAGTTCTCGGACTATCGCTGCGCTTTCTGCAAGCGCGCGCACCCCACCGTTAAGGAAGTCCTGGCGCTGGACGACAACGTTCGCCTGATCGTCAAGGAGTACCCGATCCTGGGCGAGGACAGCGTGGTCGCCGGCCAGATGGCGATGGCCGCTTACCGCATCGACCCCGATCTCTATGGCACGCTGAACGACCAGCTGATGATCTTTCAGGGCCAGCTGACCGAGACCGCGGCCTACCGGATCGCCGATGCCGTGGGCTACGACGTCGCGGAGCTGAAGGCGCTGGCCAACTCGACCGAGATCGAGGAGGAGATCGAGAAGACCTACCGGCTGGCCGACGCGCTGGGCGTGCGCGGCACGCCGACGTTCATCGTGGGCGACCGGATCGTGCGCGGCGCGGTGCCGACGGACGAGCTGTTGGCCGCGGTGCAGGCCGAACGCGACGAACAGACCAACTGACCCGCGGCCGCGACGCGGCGGGGCGCGCGACGACGGACCGGCCCGCGTCCCTGACGGCACCCTGAGACGGCGCTTTCAGTCGGCGCTGTCGGACGGCGCCCCCAAACGGCGCCCCAAACCGCGCCCCTGCGGCGCAGTCGGCTGCCCAGGCTCGCGGCGGGCAGCCCTTGGCGCGCGGCCTTCGCCCCGGTGCGCCCACAGGACGAGGGCACCCCATGCGCATGCTGCTGCTGCTGATCGCCACCATCGCCGTCGCCCTGTCACCGGCCTCGGCCGTCGCCGAAGCGCGCATCGCGCTGGTGATCGGCAACGGCGCCTACACCACCGGCGGGGCGCTGGATAACCCGCCCAACGACGCGCGGCTGGTCGGCAGCGCGCTCGAGGGTGCGGGCTTCGACGTCACCTACCTGATCGACGCCGACGAGGACCGGATGGAGGACGCCATCCGCGACTTCGGCTCGGCGCTGCGCCGCGCGCCCGAGGGCACGGTGGCGCTGTTCTACTTCGCCGGTCACGGCGTGCAGACCGGCGGACGCAACTTCCTGATCCCGGTCGGCGCGTCGGTGCGCGACGAAGCGGATCTGGAGGGCGAGGCCGTCGCCGCCGACTGGGTGCTGCGCCAGATGGAGAGTGCGGGCACCACCAACATCATGATCCTGGACGCCTGTCGCGATAACCCGTTCGCGACGTCCTTCCGCTCGTCCAGCCGGGGTCTGGCGCAGATGGGCGCGCCGACCGGCAGCTTCATCGCCTATGCCACCGCGCCGGGTGACGTGGCCTATGACGGTCGGGGGCGCAACAGCCCCTACTCGGCCGCCCTGGCCCGCGGCATCCGCACCCCGGGCGTGCCGATCGAGAGCTTGTTCAAGCGCGTGCGCCGCGAGGTGCTGGCTGAGACCGACAACGGGCAGACCCCGTGGGAGAGCTCCTCGCTGATCGACGATTTCGTGTTTCTGCCCGCGGGCGACGTGGCCGGCAGCGTGGATGTCAGCAGCAACGTCGTGCCGCTGCCCCGCGCCGAGGCGCCGACCGCCAGCGACGGCGCGGGCGCCGGGTCGACGGCCGATGCGGCAGACGGCGATACCCGGGCCAAGGGCGTGCCGCTCACCGGGGGCGACGGCATCCTGCTGGGGTCGGGCGACGGCGGGCGCGCGGACGCGCCGCGCGGCGATCCCGGCCTGCTGCGCCTGGACGTCACGCTGGACTATCGCAAGAACTGCGCGCTGGGCCGGTTTCGCGACATCGACGTCTCGCTGGCCCCGGGTGCAGGCTATTCGCGTCATCGCGGCAAGACGTTGCGCGGCGATCCTGTCATCGAGGTCAAGGCCGCGCGCGCGGGCGCAGGCGCGGTTCTGGAGATCGTGATCCTGGCCGCGCAGGGCGTGCGCTCGCGCACCATCGAGGTGACGCTCGACCGTCTGGAGCCGGGCACCAGCGAGGAGGTCTTCACCACCGTGCGCGACCCCTCGCGCGCCGGCTGCGGCAACGTGACGGCCTATGTGGTGGTGGCCGGCTGAGCGCGCCCCCGGCGCCGGCGCGATCCGCGTAGGGACCCGCGTTTGACTATCGCGGCGAATTCACGCATCGCTCCGCGCCAGATGTACCGCCGGGACCACGCCGCATGAGCCGAGACACCGACGCTGACGTCGCCTTTATCCGCGCGCGGGCGGAAATCCTGCGCGAACACGATCTGGGCGAGATCGAAGTAGACCGCGAATACGGCGAGAACGACGAGCTGAAGGTGCGCCTGTCGCGCCAGCCACCGGTGCCCGCGATGCCCCCCGCGATGCCGGCGGCCCTGCCCGCGGCGGTGCCGGCCGTTGCCGCGGTGCCGGCGGTCGCGCCTGTAGCGGCGGCGCCGGCCGCAGCGCCCGCCGCCGCGCCCGCCCCGGCCGAGGACGCGCACGAGAATGCGGTGACCTCGCCGATGGTCGGCACCGCGTACCTGTCGCCCGAACCCGGTGCCGACCCGTTCATCGCCGTCGGCGACGACGTGCGCGAGGGCCAGACCCTGCTGATCATCGAAGCGATGAAGACCATGAACCAGATCCCGGCGCCGCGCGCCGGCCGCGTGGCCAGGATCCTGGTCGCCAATGCCGAACCGGTCGAGTTCGGCGCCGCCCTCGTGGTGCTCGAGTGAGCCGATGGTCCGCAAGCTGCTGATCGCAAACCGCGGCGAGATCGCGCTGCGCGTCCACCGCGCGGCGCGCGAGATGGGCATCCAGACCGTCGCCATCCACTCGACCGCCGATGCGGCCGCGATGCACGTGCGCATGGCCGACGAGAGCGTGTGCGTCGGCCCGCCCGCCGCTGTGGACAGCTACCTGAACCAGCCCGCCATCGTGACGGCGTGCGAGATCACGGGCGCCGACGCGGTGCACCCGGGCTACGGCTTCTTGTCCGAAAACGCGGGCTTTGCGCAGATCGTCGAGGAGCACGGGCTCACCTTTGTCGGCCCCGCGTCCGAGCATATCCGCCTGATGGGCGACAAGATCTCGGCCAAGGACACGATGCGCCGGCTGGGCGTGCCCTGTGTGCCGGGCTCGGACGGCGCGCTGGAGACGCTGGAGGAGGCCGAGGCCGCGGCCAAGGGCATCGGGTTCCCGGTCCTGGTCAAGGCGGCCGCCGGCGGCGGGGGGCGCGGCATGAAGGTCGCCCGCACGGCCGAGGATCTGCCCGCCGCGTTCAGCCAGGCCCGGGCCGAGGCCAAGGCCGCCTTCGGCTCGGACGCCGTCTATCTGGAAAAGTACCTGGAACTGCCCCGCCACATCGAAATCCAGGTCGTCGGCGACGGGCGCGGCAACGCCATCCACCTGGGCGAGCGGGACTGCTCGCTGCAGCGGCGCCACCAGAAGCTGTTCGAGGAATGCCCCTCGCCCGCCATCGACGCCGCCACCCGGGCCGAGATCGGCGCGCTGTGCGCCAAGGCGGTGGGCGAGATGGGCTACCGCGGCGTCGGCACCATCGAGTTCCTGTACGAGCGCGGCGAATTCTACTTTATCGAGATGAACACGCGCCTGCAGGTCGAGCATCCGGT